>JAKLIM010000120.1 GCA_022709605.1 Bacteroidota bacterium
GTATGGAAGGAAATTTTACCGTAGAATTTAACAAGGAGAAAACCATTGTTTATCAGGGAGATACGATAATGATTCCGGCATGCATCAACGAAATAAGTTTAATACCCGATGGTGAAGTTACATTATTAGAAGTTTTTGCGGGAAATATTGAATAATACAGCGTGCAAATTACATTCCCAGTAATTCGCGGGCATTTATCAAAGCGGCATCACTCAAATTGATGCCGCTTAGCATTTGTGCAAGTTCAATAATTCGTTCATCCGTATTAAGTTGTTTCATAAAAGTTTCAGCTCTCCTACCCGATTCATCTTTGTAGACTTTGTAATGCTGTTTTCCTTTGGATGCAATTTGAGGTAAATGTGTAATGGTTATAACCTGCATTTCCTGACTCATATTTTGCATTATTTCCCCCATCCGATGTGCAGTTTCACCTGAAACTCCGGTATCAATTTCGTCGAAAATAATGGTGGGAAGATTGGATTTATTTGCAATTAACGATTTAATTGACAACATAATACGTGAAATTTCACCACCGGAAGCAATTTGCTGAACTGCTTGCATTTCCCGGTTTTTATTGGCCGAAAAATAAAATTGAATTTCATCCTGTCCGTTTTCAGTAAATTCATCCTTTTTATTGAGATGAACTTCGAATCTGATATTTGGCATTCCCAAAATTTTCATTTGTGCAATCAAATGATTTTCTATTGGTAAGCATGCTGATTTTCTACATTTAGTCAGTTTGTTGGCTTCAGTTTTTAGCGTTTCAAAAGTCTGAACTAGCGATTTTTCCAGTAATTCAATTTGTTCGGTAAACGAATCAATTTTCTGCAATTTTTTATCCAGTTCTTCTCTGAATTCAATTAATCCGGCAACAGAATTTGTTTTAAACTTTTTTTGAAGCGTATAAATTTCATTTAATCGGTCATTCACCCATTGCAATCGTTCGGGATTAAACTCAGTTTTATCATTGTAGGTATTAATATCGGCGCTCAAATCTTTCAATTCAATATAAGCCGTTTGTAACCTTTCGCTCCAGTTTTCAGCCTGTGGAACGTATTTTTTGATATTCGTAACAGAAGCAAGAATTTCTTTCAAAAGATGCAAACTCTTTTGTTCGTCGTCGAAAAGTGAAAAAGATTTCTGAAGTGCAGACTTAATTTCTTCGGCATGGCTTAGAATTTGCATTTCAGTTTCAAGTTCCACCTGTTCATTTTCATTTAGTTTAGCATCAGTAAGTTGTTGAAATTGAAACAGCAAATAATCCTGCTCGGCGGATTGACGTTCGGCATTTAACTTCAATTGCCTGAGTTCAGATTGAAGTTTATTCCAATTGCTATAGGTGAGTTTGTATTGTGTAAGTTCAGGGGTATTTTTTGCAATGCTATCAACAATGTCCAACTGAAAACTTTCGTTCGACAACAATAGATTTTCGTGTTGCGAATGAATGTCAATAAGCCGTGAAGACAGTTCTTTTAGAGTATTAAGTCCAACCGGTGTATCGTTAATAAATGCGCGGGATTTACCTGTGCTGGTTATTTCGCGGCGAATAAGACACGAATTTCCATCAAAATCAAGTTCGTTTTGATTGAAAAAAACTTTCAAATCGTTGTACAAAGAAACATCGAACAAAGCCTCAATTATGCATTTATCAGCATCTGTTTTAATACTTTTCGAATCGGCCCGATTTCCAAGAATTAACGACAAAGCTCCCAGAATAATTGATTTTCCAGCGCCTGTTTCACCCGTAATGACAGTAAATCCTGTTTCGAAATTTATATCGAGTTCAGAAATTAATGCGTAATTATTTATATGTAAATTCTTTAGCATCTATTAATTGTTAATTTTAGCATATTTATCTGTTTGCGTTGGATTTACATCCGAAAGCACCTCAATGGCTTCCTTTTTTTCTTTTTCGGTTCCATTTGTAAATATGCTCACAATTTCATCGGTTTTAGCATCCAGAAAGCTTGAAATGGCTATGGCTGAAGGTCGGCTTCGGTTGGTTTCGCGAAGTATCGGCAATCCGGCAGCAATTTTCGCTCTTGCATTCGTCATATTTAAAGTCATTTCGTCCAATCCGAGCCGGTGATATTCATAAAAATAATTTCTGAATTTTTTGAACGCTTCATCTGTCAGATTATTTATGAGCGCATACCGGTTTCGGGTACTTTCAAATGCTTTCCAGCCGGCTAAATCGGCAGCCTGAGCCATGTTTACAATGGCCTCGGCAGCCTGAAAATAAGGAGTACCACCAAATCTTGCAAAAGAATCCATATCGTATCCAATAATTACATAAGCATAATATGCCAAAACTGCAGTCAGATTGGAGGTGATTGTATTTTCATTCATTTCGAGTTGTTCAAACTCTTTGTAACTGAATGTGAAACTATTATCCTTAAAATTGAACAAGGTAGAATTATAAGCTGAATTATAAACCGGACGACGCGATTGAATCTGAATTTCGGTTGTAATTTCATCACCTTCAATTTTTTTGACAATTATATTCATCGAACATTCAATTTTCTCAGGGTTCGAATACTTCAATTCTGTCCAGTTGCGATTATTAACAAATTCGGATGCTGATTTTTGTAATGTGATAAAACGCGACTTATTGGAACCCGGAACTTGTTCGGAATTAATTTGAATATTACAATTTAATTCCTGAGCATGAGTTGCAGAAAAAATTAAAATAAATATCAGTGTCAGAATATTTTTCATCATTGTTCTTTAAAATATTGATTCTTAACAATTTATTTCAGACAAAATTATTTTTAATATTAAACTACAAGTTACAATTATTTCATTTAAATACTTAATATTTAAAATATTAGAGTATTTATTTCGTTAACAATATCAGAAGCGACAACCTTTTTATTTTTCAATTCGTAAACTTTCTTCAATCTCGAACGGTGGATAATTGTAATTTTATTTGTGTCGTATCCAAAACCTGACTCCGGATCACGCAAAGAATTTAAAACAATGAAATCGAAATTTTTACGTTCCATTTTTTTTGTCGCATTCAATTCTTCATTTTCAGTTTCGAGCGCAAATCCGACAAGAAATTGTTCGCTTTTTTTAATGTCGCCCAAAGCAGCCGCAATATCGCGTGTTGGTTTTAACTCGATCACCAGGTTTTCCTTTTCGCGCTTCAATTTATTATCCACTGTTGTAACCGGAGTAAAATCAGCAACTGCAGCACAAAGAATTGCACCGTCCATTTCTTTGAATTTTGCAGTTACAATTTTATACATTTCTTCGGCCGATTCTACATTGATACGATTAATATTCTTATGTTTTGCTCTGATTGAAACCGGACCCGATACCAGTGTTACATTCGCACCTTGCATGGCGCATGACTCTGCCAACGCAAATCCCATTTTGCCGGTGGAATAGTTGCCAACAAAACGTACAGGATCTATCCTTTCGTATGTAGGACCTGCAGAAATTAACACATTTTTTCCAAGCATTGTTTTCGGAGTAAATAAATCTTCGAGATACATAACTATGCTTTCGGGCTCTTCCATGCGTCCTTTCCCTTCCAAGCCGCTTGCAAGTTCACCGGTAGAAGGTTCAATGATAAGATTTCCATTGCTTTTGAGAATCTCCAAATTTCGATGCATGGTAGGATGTGCAAACATATCCAAATCCATGGCCGGTGCTACAATTACCGGACATTTAGCCGATAAATAAGTGGTTAACAGTAGATTATCAGCAATTCCTCCGGCCATTTTAGCAATGGTGTTTGCAGTAGCTGGCGCAATAATATAAACATCGGCCCACATACCTAAACTGACATGACTATTCCAATCACCATTTTCGGGATTAAAAAAATCAATATATACCGGATTTTTCGACAAAGTAGCCAACGTAAGCGGAGTTATAAATTCTTTTGCTAATGCAGTCATAACTACCTTAACTTCAGCACCTTCTTTTACCAACAACCGGATAAGTTGTGCCGATTTATATGCAGCAATACTTCCTGTGACTCCGAGTATGATTTTTTTTCCTTTTAACATGGCTTTATTATTTATTTGAATAAAAATATGATATTTCTGAAAAAATATATACTTATCATTTTTTCAAGATTATACAAAAATACAAAATTGTATCGAAGTTGAATATAAAAAAAAGAATAAAACTCCTTTACGAAGTTTTATTCTTTATGTATCAGGTTTCAAAATCGAACTATTTTAAGAATATATTTTCTTAAAAAATAGTTCTGACCTGTAAAATATTATTTTAACTTGGTGTCTTTTACAGGATTGCGAAAATAAATTTTATCTTCAATAAATTCCTGAGTAGCAATAAGAACTGCTTTTGGAAGTTTTTCGTAGTAGCGGGAAATTTCAATTTGTTCGCGGTTTTCAAATACTTCTTCGATATTTTCATTCATCGAAGAGAATTCCACTAACTTTTTGTCCAATTCCGATTTAATTTCTGCACTGATCTGATTAGCCCGTTTCGAAATAATTTTTACAGTTTCGTAAACATTTCCAACACTTTCACTCATCGAATTCATATCGCGTGAAATTGTATTTAAAGGCGCATTTACTTTTCTAAATTCCATAATTTTTATTATTTAATCTTTTACAATTTTTTTCGAGTCATTAAAAATTCTTTCAGCCTGCTTACGCATTTTTCCTTCCGGAAATTCATTAATATAATTGTAGTACTCATCTATTGTACTACGGTATCTGTCCATCCTTTTTTCAGGTACACTTTGTAGTGCCTGTTGGTATTTCGCTTCCAGAATAATCATTGATAATTCTTCTCTGTATTTGTTCGCAGGATATTTTCTTAAAGCATTTTGGGCTGTAATTACAGCTGATTCATAATTATTACCCATGTAATTTCCCAGGTTAAAATACAGTTTAGAACTCAGGAAAGATTTGTAAACCAGTTTGTTGTTTAATTCTTCCAACAGTTTATTGGCTTCGGGAATGCGTTCACTTTCCGGATATAGATCAACAAACTCCTGTAATGCTGCTATCGCACTTACAGTTGATGTTTGGTCAAGTCGTGGATCAGGTGAATCGAGATAGAAGCAATAACCGATCATGTATTTGGCTTCTGTTATAAACTGACCTTTGGGATATGTTTTCACATAGGTTTTGTAGTATTCGCTTGCCGAAAAGTAGTCTTTCTGACCCATATACGATTTTGCCATGTAATTCAGCACACTTTCCGAACGTTCTGTTCCTTTGAAATAAATAGAAACCTCGTCGAATAATGTGGAAGCACGCATAAAATCACCTTTTTCGAAATACTCAACCGCTTTGGTATATTTCAATTCAGGATCTGTACTTTTCAAAATTTTTTGATATTCGCCACACGAATTCAAAAATAAAACTAATATAAAAACAATAAAAGGGTACTTCTTCATACGAAAATTTGGACTGCAAAAGTAGTTAATTAATTGGTAATAAAAAAATAAAACAAATATATATATGGTTTTTTGTGTATTTTGATTTCTGAATTTCAATAGAATATAAAATTTATATTGATAATTATATAACTTTCAAACTCTCAAATCTTCAAATCTTCAAACCTAATAGAAAAAAAGTATTGCGTCTCTACTGCAGGTATTTCTTAAATCCATCAGTCATTGCAACCTGATATTTACCATCATTGTCGGTGTAAACCAAATAACAATCCATGTTTTTAATTTTACGGCACAATACCAAACTGCTATCAACGCCAATGACCATAAAAGCAGTAGCATAAGCATCGGCTTGCATGGATGTTGGTGCAACTACGGTAGCACTCAACAGATTGTGTACCACAGGATAACCGGTTTTTGGATTAATAGTATGCGCATATTTTTTTCCACCTTGTAGATAAAACTGACGATAATTTCCAGAAGTTGTAAGTCCTACATTAGAAACACTGATGATTGTTTGCAATTCTGAATTCATGTTGTCGGGATCGTCAACGGGTTTATCAATGCCAATTTGCCAGTTTTTTCCATCCGGATTTACACCTTTACAGGCAATTTCACCGCCAATATCAATCATGTAATTTTTGCAATCGTTTTTTTCGAAAAGAGCTGCAATTAAATCGGCTGATAAACCCTGAGCTATCGCACTGGCATCGAGCAGGATACGTTTATCGTCTTTTATAACTTTGTGATTCACCAAATGTACTTTATGATATCCGATATACGGTAAAAATTCATTTACATTGGGTGTTTTACTTTTGTCTTTGTTTCCATAACCAAAACCCCAGGCATTAACCAATGGAGCAACAGTAATATCAAATGCTCCGTTTGTTTGTTCGGACACTTCCATGGCTGCTTTAAACATTGTTTCAAAAAACTCGTCAGTTACAACCGAGTCGTTGTTCTGATTTATTTTTGAAATGATGGAATTTGGATTATATGTTGATAATGATAAATCGAACCGGTCGAACAAACTATCAATGGCCGCATGAAGATTTTTTCCTTCGGGTTGCTGATAAGTCGCTGAATAATAAGTTCCCTGCGCTTTACCCTCGTTGTGAATATATTCGACGGGTTTCTCTTTTTTTTGAAAAATAATAAAATACATCGGAACAAAAACTACGACCAACAAAAGTGGTATAATAATTCTTTTTTGTTTAGCTTTCATAAATTAAATTTCAATCGTTTTCCACGAAAATCAGTATTAACCACTTCTTTATCATACACTTTATTGCCATTTACCCAGGTTGTTTCTACTTTATTATCGAAAGTAGTGCCTTCGAAAGGCGACCACCCGCAATGGTACAAAATATTTTCAGTGGCAACAGTCCATTTTTCAGCCGGATTTACGAGTACCAAATCGCCATAATATCCTGCACGAATAAAACCACGATTTTCAACCCTGTACAATTCGGCCGGAGCATGACACATTTTTTCGATTACTTTTTCAATTGTAAAATAACCCTTAGCCACCATTTGAAGCATAGCTACCAGCGAATGTTGAACCAAAGGGCCACCCGAAGCTGCTTTCAGACACGAACCTTCCTTTTCGCGCAATAAGTGCGGCGCATGATCTGTGGCAATTACATCGATCTTACCCGAGTTCACTGCTTCAATCAATGCTTTACGATCGTTTTCGGTTTTTATTGCAGGATTCCATTTGATACGATTTCCATATTTTTGATAATCGATATCCGAAAACCAAAAATAATGCACACAACCTTCCGCTGTTATTTTCTTATCTTTCAACAGTTTATCAGAGTCGAACAAGGACATTTCTTTTTCAGTGGATATATGTAGCACATGTAACCGTGCATTGTATTTGGTAGCAAGTTCAACCGCAAATGACGAAGAGCGATAACATGCTTCGGCACTCCGAATGAGTGGATGATATTGAATCGGAATATCTTCGCCCAGTAAAGCTTTGTAATATTCCTTATTATTTTTGATTGTATCTTCATCTTCGCAATGAGTGGCAATTAACATCGGAATTTCGGCAAAAATACCCGACAAAGTATCGGTATTATCCACCAACATATTTCCGGTGGATGAACCCATAAAAACTTTTATTCCGCACACGTTTCGGGGATCAACTTTACGCAATTCGTCGAGATTATTATTGGTTGCGCCCATGTAAAAGGAGTAATTTGCCAGCGATTTTTCTGCTCCCAACAGATATTTATCTTCGAGTGCCTGAATTGTTACAGTCAAAGGCATGGTGTTGGGCATATCCATGTACGAAGTTACACCTCCGGCCACAGCAGCTTTTGATTCAGAAAAAATATCACCTTTGTGTGTTAGTCCCGGATCGCGAAAATGAACCTGATCATCAATAACGCCCGGAATAAGTAATTTGCCGGTTGCATCAATCACTTCATCAGCAGTTACATCAACATTTCCTTCGTACACAGCTTTTATCAACTCTCCATCGACCAACACTGAACCAACAAAGCTTTTCCCTTCGTTGATAATTGTAGCATTTTTAATTAATTGACTGTATGACATTTGAAATGATTAGAAAGTCGGATTATTTATTTTTTTTGTGGATATTTTCGAGTCCAGCTACCCATTTTCAATTGAATAACACCCAAAAAAGCTTCGCCGAAAATGCCACCACTCATTTTCGAAGTTCCGAGTACACGGTTGATAAAAATTATGGGAACTTCTACCAATTTAAAACCACATTTGTAGGCAGTAAATTTCATTTCGATCTGAAAAGCATACCCTTTGAAACGGATTTTATCTAACTCCATAGTTTCCAGCACTTCGCGTCGGTAGCATTTAAAACCAGCCGTGGTATCGGCTATTTGAAGGCCAAGTACGTATCTTACATATTTTGAAGCAAAATAAGACATTAACACCCTGCCGATTGGCCAGTTAACAACATTGACGCCAGTAACATAGCGCGAACCGATGGCAACATCGGCACCATTATTGGCACATGCATCGTACAACTTTATTAAATCTTCCGGATTATGCGAAAAATCGGCATCCATTTCGAAAATAAAATCGTATTTTTTTTCTAATCCCCATTTAAAACCGGTAATGTATGCTGTTCCCAAACCGAGTTTTCCGGTTCGTTCAATTATATGAAGACTCCCCGGAAATTCTGTCTGTAATTTTTTTACAATTGCTGCAGTTCCATCAGGCGAACCATCTTCAATGATTAAAATATGAGGTTGCAACGATTGTTGGAAAACAGCGCGAATTATATTCTCGATATTTTCTTTCTCGTTGTAGGTAGGAATAATAACTAAACTTGTTGCCATAGGTTCTGAATGTAAGATAATTCCTTATTTTGGGTTCAAAAAATATACAATTCTGATGGTGTAAATCTATCGAGGGTTACAAGTTGAACTTTTTTTCCCACTTCAATATTTTTATTTTCAAGATAGCTTTTAATCGTTTCATAAGCCAGTTCAGGTTTATTATTCTCTCTGCTCAAGTGGCACAAAAAAATGTACTGCAACTTATCCTGATAATTTTCGGCCAAAAAACTTCCACATTGGTCGTTGCTTAAATGACCTGTATCGGCAAAAATTCTATTTTTTAAATGAATCGGATACGAACCGTTTCTGAGCATATCTTCATCATAATTTGCTTCGAACACCATAAAATCGGCTTCTTTCAAATGTGAAGCAGCATTTTCGCAAACTGTACCAAGATCAGTTGCAAAAGTAAATCTTTTTTCTTTATATTCAACTGTATATCCCACATTATCAGTGGCATCGTGCAAAACCGGAAATGAAGTGATTTTAAAATCACCTATTTCAATTGTTTCATGTTTTTCAATGTATTTGCGACTTGTATACAGCTTTTCGGTTACACAATAGCTTTGCTGAATGCCTTCGTGCGTCTTGCGAGTAGCATAAACCGGCACTTTATATCTTTCGCCTATTGCACCAACCGCGCGTACATGATCGGCATGATCATGCGTAACAAAAACACCCCATATATTGCTGAAATCCAACCCCATATTTCGCAGATTCTTACGTACGGT
>JAKLIM010000121.1 GCA_022709605.1 Bacteroidota bacterium
AAAAATGTACCATTTACTATTTAATAAAAAGAAGATAAACAGCACATTACTGTTTTATTAATGTGACATTTTATTATTCTCTTTATATAATCGTTTTATGTTATTATTTTATTCGTTTCATATATTCCGTTGGGCTTTCGTTAAAATACTCTTTAAAGCATTTTGTAAAATACGATGGAGAAGTAAAACCTGTGTCGTAGGCTACTTCCGAAATGGTTTTTTCGGAATTTACAAACATCTGTTCGGCAGCTTTCAGTCGAATAATGCGCACCAACTCATTGGGCGCATAATTGGTAAGCGATTTAATTTTGCGGTACAATTGCACCCGCGATAAACCGAGATTTTTACCAATTTCATCTACATTTAAATCGCTGTCGATCAGGTTATCTTCAATTACTTTACGGAATTTAGCGATAAAAGTTTTGTCAATTTCGGCAACATTCTCTTTTCGCTCGCCAAAAGTAAGGTTTTTCTGGAAAAAATCTTTCACTTTCTCGCGATTTTCAACAATTTTCCGAACACGGATTTTCAACAAATCTTCGTTAAAAGGTTTGGGGATATATGCATCCGCACCACTTTCGAAACCCATAGCCCGCTGTTCGTCCTGTGCACAAGCAGTGAGCAACATAACGGGAATGTGGCTGGTCGTAATGTTCTCCTTTATATGCTTGCATAGTTCAAAGCCATCCATCACATCCATCATCACATCGCTGATTATCAGTTCCGGTACAAATTGCATGGCTTTCAAAACTCCTTGTTGTCCGTTCACAGCTTCGATCATGTGATAATCGTTATGCAACAAACTTTTCAGGTATTGCCGTACATCGCCGTTGTCTTCAACAATTAATACCAACGGTTTATCATTCGGTATTTTAGTTTCATCAATGAATAGGTCATTTACACCCGATTCAAGTAATAATATTTCTTCATTTCTTTCTGATTTGCTATTCAGAACCGGATATTGTTCGTTGAAAGAAATGTCTTTTTGCTTAAACGGAATGGAAATATAAAATGTGCTGCCTTTCCCTTCGGTGCTTTCCACATCGATGGTCCCATTGTGTTGTTCAACAAGTACTTTGGTGAGTGCCAATCCGATACCTGAACCCGAAACATGTTGATCGACCCGGTAAAAACGATCGAAAACCTGATGTTTGTGCTGTTCCGAAATTCCAATTCCGGTATCGGCAATGTTTATTTTAGCATATAATTCACCATTTATTTTTTCTTGTGATAAATGAATTTTTACACTTCCGTTTTCGGGTGTAAATTTCATGGCATTGGAAATGAGGTTGTAACAGATTTTTTCCATTTTATCCGAATCGAACCACAAGGTAAAATCGTCGTTGGTTGACGAAAATGATAAATTTATTCTTCGCTTTTTACCCAATTCCATAAATGAATCGCAAATATCACTCATAAACAATTTCAAATCGCTAAGTGTAAAATACATCTGCATTTTACCGTTTTCGAACCTGCGAAATTCGATGATCTGGTCGATTAGTTTCATCAGAATTTGAACATTTTTTCGCATCAATTGAGCCAGCATATTTCCTTCAACGCTAAGCTGTTCGTGTTTCAGAATACTTTCCAAAGGACCTTGTAAAAGCGTTAAGGGTGTTCGGAACTCGTGCGATATGTTGGTGAAAAACACCAGTTTGGCTTGCGTGGCGTCTTCCAGATTTTTCGAAAGGGTAAGCAATTGATCGCGCTGTTCCGACAGTTCTTCTTTTTGTTTATTAATGGCTATATTTCTTAATTCCAGCTCTTTGTTGGTTTTATTTTTATTGCTGTATAATCGAAATAACAATATTAAAAGTATGGAAATAAGCATTAATCCGCCTAATGCTAAAAATAAAAATGTTTGCTGAGTTGTGAATTTGGCAAGATTATTATCCAACACTATATTCAATTGTCCAATTCGATTTTGGTGATGAATTATCTGATCGGTTTGCAATTTCAAAACCCGAGCATTTGTTTTATCAACGACAGCTGTATAAAGAATATTATCTTTGTCGTAAGGTTCGTTGCGAAGAATATTCATGGCTATCTGTATCGCTTTTTCACCTCCTGAAGGATAAATAAATGTAGCATCAATAATTCCGTTGATCACCTTCTGTATGCCTCCGTCGCTACCCGATAATGCGTCAATACCCAAAATAAGCGGTTTTTTCAGATTGCTTTTCACTTTATATGCTTCGAAAACTCCGGTTGCCATTTCGTCGTTTTGAGCAAAAACCAAATCGATCGAATTATTTAGCTGAAGAGCTTCAGACATTCTATCTTTTGCTTTAGCGCGCAACCAGTCACCCTGATTTTCGTAAATAATTTTTAGTTCGGGATAATTTTGAATGACACTCATAAAACCCTTATGACGTTCGTTGGCTGGTGTGGAGCCTTCCATGCCCCGTATTTCGGCAATATTTCCTTTGCCATTTAATAAATTTGCAGCATAAACACCCACTTCTTTCCCAATCTGAAAGTTGTCGGCACCCACAAAAGCGGTGTATTTTCCATTGCTTGTTTTTCGGTCAACAAGTATTACAGGTATATTGGCTTGCATCGCTTTTTCAATAACCGGAGTGAGTGGAATGGCTTCGTTGGGCGAAACAATCAGCAAATCAACTCCGTCGGCAATAAAGCTTTCGATATCCCGTATTTGCTTTTGATTACTGTCGTAGGCAGTTTTAATTTTTACGTTTAAATCGCTGTTAAACGATGCTTCACGTAGGATTTCTTCGTTCATGGAGCGACGCCAGGCATCATCGCTGCATTGCGACACACCGATGACTTTGGTATGTTTTGTCTTGTCGGGTGTACAGGACTGAAAAATAATAAACCAAACGAGAAGAAAGGTTGCGAAATTTCGTTTCATTGTATTCGATGATTTGGGTGAAAGGTCAACACTCAATTCGTATTCAAAAGTAGTAAAAAAAATGTTAGATGAGACTATTTATCTTTTAGTGGCAAGTCATCAAACAAATTATTCGCTTTTTACAATATTCAACTGCCGCCAGGGACTTCGTCCACTGACAGAGTTGCGTTTTTTTTCAACCCTGTCAGCAATCCGCAGGACTCTGACAGCGGTGGAGGATAAATCGATTCAACGACAAACCGATCGAACTTTCTAATCCGACCGGTTATATTTTCGTTGAAATTCTAATTATTGCTTTTTCACCCGTTGCAAAAGGCTTTCGGGCAATACCGGCATAGCACCATGTTGTGTGCAAACAAAAGCCGAAACATCCACTGCAATTTGATGGGCATTGGAAATACTCTGGCCGCCCAATAAAGATGACACAAAAGCAGCAGTAAACGAATCGCCTGCACCCACAGTATCAGCCACTTCGACCAATGGAGTGGGTTTAAATGAAGTTTCATTTTTGGTTACCACATAACTTCCTTCAATTCCTTTGGTTAACACCACAATTTCGAGATTAGAGCTATGAAGTAATTGATTGCAAATTTCCAACTCGCTTTTCGACTCCCAACCGAATAATTGTCCTACAATCAGAATTTCTTCATCATTAATTTTCAATATATTACATCGTTCCAACGCATGTTCAATCAGTTCAAGCGTATAAAAATGCTGACGAAGATTGATGTCAAATATTTTTAAAGCTGATTCGGGCACAAAATCCAGAAATCGATTGATGGATGTACGTGAAACACTGTTGCGTTGCGCCAACGATCCGAAACAAACTGTCTTGGTTTTTCGGGCCAAGGCTTCCATTTCTTCCGTAAAAGGAATATTGTCCCAGGCTACATTTTCGCAAATTTCATATTGCGGAATTCCATTCCCCGAAAGAGTTACTTTCACAGTACCCGTAGCATAAGGCGTAGTTTCAATCAGATATTTCAATTTTTTCTTACTCAGGCAACTTACAATTTCATCACCCAATTCATCGCCGCCAATTGCACTCACGGCATATCCTTCAAAGCCAAACTGCGAAACATGATACGCAAAATTTGCAGGTGCACCACCAAGCACTTTGCCGTTAGGAAGCATATCCCATAAAATTTCTCCAATACCAACAATAACGTTTTCCATGATTTTTTTTAATAGTAAATGGTAAATGACAAAATTGTCAATGATTAGACTCCCAATTCTCTCTCAATCTGTTCCAAAGATTTTCCCTTTGTTTCAGGAATCCAGAATTTTACAAACACAAATGCAATAATGCTGAACACACCAAAAATTCCAAATAAATACTGTAATCCTAATGCTCCGTTTATGATGGGTGCAAAATAAACCGTCAGGAAAGTACATAACCAGCTAACAGCTGTTGAAAACGACATCGCCAAACCTTTTATTCTGTTCGGATATATTTCGGAAATAATAACCCACATAACCGGAGCAAACGATGCAGCAAAAAACGAAATATAAACCAGCAAAGCAACCAAAACACCAACTCCGTTTTGTACCGGTTTTGCAAATTCTATGGTGAGATAAGCCAGGGATGCGATCATCCCCACAGCACCCCACAGTAATAATGTTTTGCGTCCCCGCTTATCTACCAACCACAACGCCACAATTGTCATCAAAAAGTTAACTAAACCAACAATCATAGCCTGCATTACCGAATCGCTTTTAACAGAACCGGCCGCCTGAAAAATGTCAGGTGCAAACATAATCACCGCATTTATTCCGGTTATTTGTTGCAAAGCAGCGATGAGCGTTCCAATTAAAACAATTTTTCCGGTTTTACCCTTAAATAATTCACCCATCGACATTTTTTCCTTTTTTTGTTCTGCCAATAATGTTCTTTCCATTTCGGGTAATTCCTCGTTAACTAATGATTTACCTCCAATGTTGTTTAGCACTTTGATGGCTTCATCTTTTCGTCCGTGAGCTAATAGCCAACGGGGACTTTCTGGAAATTTTACCAATAAAAAAACTAAGAATATTATACCAAAAACACCCGGAACTGCCAACATATATCGCCAACTATCATTGCCAAGACCCAATAGTAAGTAATCAAAAATATAAGCCAACACGATACCAATGGTGATGGCAAACTGATTGAACGAAACCAACCGACCGCGATTGTGTGCCGGAGCAATTTCGGAAATATACATGGGAGCAACCACCGAAGTAGCTCCAACAGCCAAACCTGATAAAACCCGTAAAATGGTGAGCATTGTAGCCGATTCAGCAAACGCACAGCCAAAAGCCGAAATAATATAGACCACAGCTGTGAAAATCATTACATTTTTTCTGCCGTATTTTTCGGTAAAGTTTCCGGTAAAAAGTGCTCCCACCAAACATCCGAAGGTCAGTAAAGCAGCCACCGTTCCCAAACCGCTGTTGGTGAGCGAAAACTCATCTTTAATCATATCTACAGCTCCCGAAATGCCGGCCATATTCAGCCCGAAAAGTAAACCGCCATTGATAGCTACGAAAGTTGTCCAATATAAATATTTGTTGTTTGACATTGTATTATTTTTTATTTAATATTATTGATTTTGATTGCCTCTACTCCGAATTTACCGGTTTGAGAGTAGAATTTAAGTTGATTCATACATTCTGAAGGGAAAAACAGGGTTGACATAGTAACTTCTCCTTCGTTAATAAATATTTCGGCAGAAGCCTTGTCCACCAACAAACGAATTCTGTAAGCGTCTTTTTTTATTAGCGGTGCATTCATTCCCAATGCAAATCGGTCATTAAAATTTATCAGTCCACTATTTTTTCTATCAATGCTCAAAAAACCGGTAGCATTGTCGAAATTGAATTTCAATGTTTCGTTTTTTGAATTATTCAGACTAAAACCAAATTCTACTGCATTTCCGGGTTTTATGGTCATTTCAATCTCATAACTACCATCATTATTTTTCAACAACTCAGTTATCGTTGCTTCTTTATCGACTTGTAAATCAGGTTTTTCCGAAACAATGTCTTTCAGGTTATTAAATTCATTTACCGGATAACTGTTTAAAATCAGATGTTTACCATTGTTTGTTATCGTTAATTCGCGGGCAACAGTCATAGCGCTTCTGAAGTCTTTTGTAGGCACTTGATTGGCATAATCCCAGTTGCTCATCCAACCCATAAAAATCTGACGACCATCAGTTTTCGGTATATTGCTGAACGTAACACCGGCATAATTGTCGCGTCCGTAATCCAACCAAAGCGGGTAGGGAAGGGTATCAGGTTTAAAAGTTTTTCCATCAAAATCACCTATAAAATATTGTGTTGCCGAACCCCCGTTTGGTCCACCGGGATTTATGCTTACCAGTAAAACCCATTTGGTTTTTCCGTTGTAAATAAGTGGAAATAAATCGGGACATTCCCAAACTGCAGCATGTGAGCCTATTCCTTCACCAAATTCGCTGAGTTTAGTCCAATCTTTTAGATTTGGCGAGCCAAAGAAAGTAACTGTTTGCTTGGTTGCTAATGCCATAATCCATTGGTTGGCAGCTTCGTTCCACGATACTTTCGGGTCGCGAAAATCGGTAATCCCCGGATTTGGCAACACCGGATTTCCGGCATATTTGGTAAACGTACGGCCTTTATCGGTGCTGTAGGCAATTGATTGAGCCTGAACTTTTCCTGCACTGGTATAAATAGCCACCATTGCATTTTTACCAAAACCGGCCGTATTGTTTACATCAATCACAGCACTTCCCGAGAAAATAGCACCCAAACTGTCAGGAGTAAGTGCAGTAGGAAAATAGGTCCAGGAAGTGAGATCGGTACTCACGGCGTGTCCCCACGACATATTTGCCCACATAGAACCATACGGGTTGTATTGATAGAAAAGGTGATATTCACCATCCAAATAAACCATTCCGTTGGGATCGTTCATCCATCCGTGTTCGGGTGTAAAATGGAATTGAGGACGGTATTTTTCGTTGTATTCGAAGTCAAATTTATCGGATTGCTTTATTTCTTTGATCCCTAAAAATGATTCACTGACTCCTAAAAATGAAAGTGTCAGTTTTTGGTCTCTTAATTTCTTTACATCGAGTGGCACCCAGTAGTCAATTTTATCTACAGCCAAATGTACATCAAAAGATGATTGGTCGGTAGGATTGGATGTTGAAACACTTATCTTTATTTCAGGTGCTTTTTCTTCGACCGGAATAAGCAGATAAGAAGATTGTATTTTGAAGTCGACAGATAGATTTTTACCTGAAGAGTTTTTCTGAGATGTGCAACTTATACTGATCAATAAAAGTGCAATTAAAATGGAAGAGATTGATTTTTTCATTTTTTCAAAAAAAATTGGGTTAACGATTTACTTTGCAAAAATAGATGCAGATGTCCTTTTATACTGTCATTTTTGTTGCATTATCGTGTAAATTTGATACAAACTAAATGACTATTTAGTCCCATATACTAATAAATGTGCGAAATTTTGTATTAACATGGCTATTATTACTTTCAACGGTCAAAACATCATAGAGCGACGATGGAAAAACAAGATTCGTTAGTGAAACGGCACCATCATTTACAAAGATTTCAACTGATGACTGATCAACATAGATATCCAGTTTAACCGGATTAGTGTTTACCAAAACCGGCGATTCGGAGTTATCTGAAAATGCGTCAGCAAAGTTAACAATACCGGAATCTGATCTTTTAAAAATTAACTTCCGCGAGTCAATTGTTAGATTGCAAAATTCATTTTTTGAGTTTGACAGTTTCAAAGAAAGCGTTTCTGAATCAGCTATTTTTCCGGTTAATTGGAGTTGATACGCTTTTTTATTGTCCAAATTCAGCGCAACTGATTTTGAAGTTAAAGACACATCAATAATTGTTTTCCAATCATTGGCTATTGATTCTACTTCGCTTACCACCTTATTCTTCAACAGGAGATATCCATCCGGATGCATTTCCAAATTGAGCTCACGAACCAGCGTCATGCTTCCACGTGCACCTTTCGGAGCGATATTGAAAACGGGTATATTATTAGCATACTGCCAGTTATTCATCCACCCAATGTGTAACCGCCGACCATCATTCTGGGGTATATTGTCCCAGGTTACTCCGGCGTAATTGTCTTTCCCATAATCGAGCCACAAAGGATAAGGTGCATTTTCAGCAGTGAAATTCGTTCCGTCAAAATTCCCTATAAAATACTGCGTTCCTGTACCACCGTTTGGAGCTCCGGAATTACTAACCAACAACACCCACTTTCTCCCGTTTACTGTACTCAACGGGAATAAATCCGGACATTCCCACACTCCTTCATGCGAGCCGATTCCATTGCCAAACTGACTAAGTTTAGTCCATGATTTCAGATTTGATGAACTATAAAACGAAATAACATCGTGTGTTGCCAAAGCCATAATCCAACGATTACTTTCATCGTGCCAAAAAACTTTAGGATCGCGGAAATCAGCAATTCCCGGATTTGCTATTACAGGATTACCACTGTGTTTTGTAAAAGTCCTTCCTTTGTCGGTGCTGTAAGCAATAGATTGAGATTGCACTTTACCGGCACTTGTATATATTGCTACCATTGCATTGTTTCCAAAACCCGCGGTGTTATTTTTATCAACTACAGCACACCCCGAGAAAATGTCTCCTAAATCGTCTGGCATTAATGCCACATTCAACTGTTTCCAGTGAATCAAATCAGTACTTATGGCATGCCCCCAACTCATATTCCCCCATTCTGTCCCAAGTGGATTATGCTGGTAGAACAAATGATATTCTCCATCAAAGTAAACCAATCCGTTGGGGTCATTTATCCAGTTACGCTTCGCTGAGAAATGTATTTGAGGTCTATATTTCTCACGATATTCATTATTGACAGTTGGTCCTGTTGGTTCAGCAGTATCGCAAGAAACGAATGAAACAAGAACAACAGCTAATAAAATTGTATGAATAATTGTTTTCAAAACAGGATGATATTTTATGCGTTTTAGTATTTTTGGTATTTTTATATATCTATTTTGCCTAGCTTATTAGAAGTCAGGCAAAATGGATAAATGTTAGAAAGTAGTTGTTTATTTAACGGATATTTTAGAACTTGTTATATTTCCTTCCGCATCGGTTTGTTTGAGAATATACAACCCTTGCAACATTAATGTATAGGGAATTTTTTGACCTCCATTTAATGTTTCAAGAAGTGTTCCTGTCATGGTGAAAATTTCTGTTTTAATAATCTCCGCAGTACTCAAAGTATTTGAAATGCCGGTTGAAGTATCGTTGAATGCAATTACCTCGTCCCAAAAACAGCGACTTTGTTCTCCTACAATAGTTGATAAATTATAATCGATAAAAGGAGCGATAAGAAGAGTGGTGATATTACCCATTCCGGCAGGAATTGCAAATTCTAATTTCTGCCAGACACCGGGTGTCGTGTAATTTGCTGAAACAAATTGATTTGGACCACCATCCTGTAATTCCAAACGAACATTTCCGGCTACATTTTTGAATACCAAAAC
>JAKLIM010000122.1 GCA_022709605.1 Bacteroidota bacterium
ACTTTCCCAGCCCCTTAACATGCGTTGTTTCCATGCTGCAATTTCGCGGGCTTTTTCAAAATTATTGTCACAAAGGACATCCCTTCTTGCTAATAATTTGTTATAATATTTATCATAATAATACAAATTGGAATGATGAAATTTATCAAAATGGATTGACAAATAGCTATTTAATTAATGCTTCAGGAGGTGATGAAAAAGCATTGTATTATTTTTCGGTAGGATATACAACCAACAAAGGTGTTGTAAAAACTACGGATTTTCAAAGGATTAATACAAGATTTAATGCGGATTTTAAATTGGTCGAGAATTTTGATCTTGCCATGAATATCGCCTTTTCGCGAATTGAAAGAAGTTTGTTGAACGATGGAATGGATCAGTATACTTCGCCTACATGGATTAGTGCTGTTAAATCGCCGTTTTTAAGTCCAAATTCGTTTACTTCGAAAGGTGAAAAAACAGCAAGTTTTGCTTATGCCGACGAATTTGATATCAGTAATCCATTGGGACTGATTTATGGATCTATTAATAATTTAAAAAATTATCGTTTCAATATTGGATTAACACCTTCGATTAAGATTACGCCCGAATTAACGTTAACTTCTCAATTCGATTTCAATCTGCACAAAACTATCGAAGGTCATTTTATTCCAATGTATTATACCGCACGTAGAAATATTGTTGATAAAGGTTATTCGTACAACCAGATTTCAAGTCAGGTGATGCGCAATACAGCTTTTTTCGATGATACAAGATTGACTTACAACAAGAAATTGAATGCCCTCAATACGCTGAAAGCGATGTATGGATTTCGGTTTATAAATAATTATTACGAATCAGATTTTGTTGAAGAACACAATTCCGGCTCGAATAACAATACAACAATTACCGGTAGTTACGATTATCTACGCGTAAACGGGATTAATAATTCAACCAATTCTCTTTCGCATTATTTGAATGGGGAATACGATTACGATAAACGTTTTTTTGTAAATGCAACGGTTTCGCTTGATGCTTCTTCGCGTTTCGGACGAAAAACCGAAGGTGGAATTCGCATGTTTGGCGAAAGTTGGGGCGTTTTTCCTACAGTAAATGCTGCCTGGCTTGTAACTTCGGAAGAATTTATGAAAAATGTAAGTTTAATTGATTTCCTGAAGTTAAGAGTTGGTTATGGAATTACCGGCAATGATGGCATCAGAGATTATGAATCGATGGCTTATTTCAATGCCGTACGTTTTTACGAACGTGCTAACGGATTGGTAATTACGAATCTGGAGAATACAAAAATTCAATGGGAAAATACAATGAGAGCCAACCTTGGTTTCGATCTGGGATTGTTAAATGACAGATTGTCTGTTTCGCTGGATTATTTTAACGGAACAACAAATCATTTGCTTATTATGAAGGATCTTCCGATAATTTCGGGTCTTGGAAAATATTGGACCAACGGAGGATCGCTCAAAAACAACGGTTTAGAGTTTTCGCTTAACATGAAAGTACTCAACCTCAAAAATCTTAAATGGGAGTTAGGTTTAAGTGCCGGACATTATCAGAATGAAATTACGCATCTTGATGTGGAAGGTGGAAGTTATACCACGAAGGTTTATGATGGCGAAGTGCTTATGGCCGAAGGTCAGCCGGTGGGCGTTTTCTACGGTTACAAAACAAAAGGCGTATTCTCAACTCAACCCGATGCAACTGCGGCCGGTTTGAAAATTATGAACGAAGATGGAACTTTTACCGATTTTAATGCCGGCGATATTATTTTTGAAGATAAGGTAGTTGATGGTATTATTGACGAAAAAGACAAACAAATCATTGGCAATCCAAATCCGGATTTATATGGAAATATTACCAGCAAATGGACTGTTAATCGCTTTACATTGAGTACTGTACTTACTTATTCGTATGGTAATGATGTGTATAATTATTATCGTAGTCAACTTGAGTCGGGCTCGGATTTCAGCAATCAAACAACAACCATGTTGAGTCGGTGGACGGCTGATAATCAGACCACTTTGCAGCCTAAAGCAGCTTATGGCGATCCGATGGGAAATGCACGTTTTTCGGATCGTTGGATAGAAGATGGCTCCTATTTGCGCATGAAAAATATTACGCTTTCGTATGAATTACCATTGAAAAGTAAATATTTCGAAGGTTTAAATCTTTGGGTTTCTGCTAATAATTTGTTTACCGTAACGAATTATTTAGGTTTGGATCCTGAGTTTTCGGCCGGAAATTCAGTATATTATCAGGGAATTGATGCAGGTTTAATTCCACTCACCAAATCGTATTATTTTGGTATTAAACTTAACTTGTAAAAAATTCTATTTTAAAAAACAATCATACAGCAATGAAAAAAATCAGTAAACTACTAATATTTCTGTTGATTTCCATAAGTTCATTTGTGAGTTGCAATTTGCTTGATGTGGATTCAAACAGGTTGACTTTTCAGGAAGATTATCAAATGAATTCGGCAAACGACACCCTTTATTCGATGTTTGGTGTATTTTCGCAATTACAAAAAATTGCCGATTCGTACGTTATTCTGGGCGAATTGCGGGCCGATTTGCTTGATGTAAGTGAAAATACAGATACTTATCTCAAAGAAATCAATGAATTTACACCCTCTGCATCAAATCCTTACACTAACAATCTGAAAGATTACTATGCTGTGATTAATAATTGTAATTACATTATTAATACGATAGATACTTCAGTAGTTAAAGGATCCATTAAGGTGATGAAAAAGGTATATGCCGCTTCAAAAGCGATTCGTGCGTGGACGTATATGCAAATTGCGCTTAATTATGGTGAAGCAACCTACATTGAAAAACCGATTTTGACACTCGAAGATGCGGAACGTAGTGATTATCCGGTTTATACACTCGAACAACTTGCGCCTGTTCTCATTGCCGACCTGGCTCCGTACAGAGATGTTGAAGTGCCATCGCTTGGCTCGTTGAGTGCGCACAATATGGCCGATGCATTTTTCCCGATTCGTTTTCTGATCGGTGATTTGTACCTCTGGACCGGACAATACGAAAATGCTGCTAACGAATATCACGATTTAATGTTGCGGAATAATTATATAGTTACTGCAAGTTATAAGTCTTCGCTCGAAGTTATAAATAATGTGTTTACAGGCCGGTATACAAACAATCCAAACTGGGGAAATCTTTTCCTGTTCGGATCTCCTGAATACATTACATCTATTACAACATCAAATCAATACGGACATTATTTTAATCTCGACAGTCTGAATTTGCAATTAAAATTTAAACCGTCGGAATTTGCAATGAATAACTGGAATTCTCAGATGTATTATTATTCCTCAACTTTGGATACATTGGGAGATCTTCGCAAACTTTATTCGGTTGGTAGAGTTGAAAAGAATTCCAATAGCAGTACAAATTTTTATTTTATGTTAGGCGATTTGGAGGGTGAGCCGAATTGTATCTCTAAATGGGTGTATATGAATCCACTCAATTACGAGATAAAACAAGTAATGCCTTACCGTGTTGCGTTGCTATATCTCCGTTATGCTGAGGCTGTTAACCGATTGGGTAAACCCCGATTAGCTATGGCAGTGCTTAAAAACGGGATGAATAGATTGACCATGAGTAATCGAATTTATGTGCCTGCGGAAGAAATTCCGGATCCGGTGCCAAATTATATGAATTTTTCAGATGAACAATTTGATAATAATATAGGAATAAGAACGCGTGGTTTAGGAAACGTAAATACTGATACAACTTACTTTGTGGTACCTAAATATTCAACTTCAGACTCTGTGATGAATTATGTTGAAGATCTGATTATAAACGAAACTGCGCTTGAATGTGCTTTCGAGGGAAATCGCTTCCACGATTTGATGCGCGTAGCCATTCGTCGTAACGACAACACCTATTTGGCCAACAAAGTAGCCGCGAAACATACAGCCAACAAAGAAGCGATTCGTCAGAAATTGATGGATAAAACCAATTGGTATTTGAAATAGAAGAACCAAATACGCTGTAAATAAAAACAATAAGCCCTGAAAACTAAAATTTTCAGGGCTTATTATTTACAAATATGAGTTAAGAAAATGCCATTCCACCATTGATATCGATATTGGTTCCGGTTAAATAATCGGAATCGGCACAAGCAAGGAATAAAGCCAAATCGGCTACATCGCCCGCATCGCCTTCGCGACGGAGCGGATAAATTCCTTTCATGCGTTCACGGTTTTCAGGCGTATTGAATCGATCGTGAAACGAAGTGGCAATAGTTCCGGGAGCGAGTGCATTGACACGAATGCCTTTGGGGCCAAGTTCTTTAGCCATGCAACGGGTAAATGTCATGACAGCTCCTTTAGCCGTTGCGTATAATGATGCACCCGGACCGCCGCCATCGCGTGCCGCCAACGACGAAAAGTTGACAATTGCGCCACCGTCAGTCATGTAAGGAACTACTTCGCGGGTACACAGCCAACAGCTTTTCATGTTTACATCCATCAATAGATTATACCAGTCTTCGTCTTGTTCGGTAATTTGTTTGCGACCGCAAATGCCACCAACCACATTTACCAGAATGTCAATTTTAGAGCCGTATGCAGCAACACCTGCATCGAAAAATCGTTTCACATCAGCCGCTATTGTCATATCACCCTGTACGATGATTCCTTCAGAACCCAGATCCTGAACCATTTTCAACGTTTCCTGAGCATCTTCAACATTATCGAAATAGTTGATAACAACCTTTGCACCTTCCGACGCTAATTTTACCGAAATTGCACGTCCCAAATCGCGTGCACCACCAGTAATGATGGCTACTTTTCCTTCTAATTTCATAATATATATTTACTATTTGTTTATTTACAATTTACTATTTAATCCAATGACTAATTATTAATTTTCAATATTATGACAGACATTTTACTCAATACTCCTTCTTCAAATCGTAAATCGTAAATGTCTAAATCGTAAATTATTTGATTTGTTCAATTTTTCCAACAGTAAGAAAAACAGATGCAAGTGACAAAGGTACCAACGCAGCTAACAACCCGAATAATAAAGGCCAGCTTTCAATTTGACCGGCAAAAAGAATAGCCAAAATTGTTCCAAGCACTGCCGAAGCGCCGCCTAAACCGGCTAACGAACCTACTGATTTTCCACAATGTAAATCACTGGGTAGCGTTTGAATATTGACAATGACAAACTGAAAACCACCCAATACAAAGCCCATAAGTATAACCGCCACAGTGGCGTTTGGTACCATTACCGAAGCAAGAACAGCCGGAATAATTATAATTCCACCCAATATCATGGCCGTTTTTCGTGCTCTGTCTACTGTTTTTCCTTTGCGAATAAGATGACCGGAAAACCAACCGCCTGAAATGCTACCAATCATTGCACCTACGTAAGGAATCCACGCCGAAAATGCTAATTCTTTGATGTTTAACTGAAACTGATCTACCAAATACATGGGCAAAAATGTTACAAACATCCACCAAATAGGATCTAGAAAAAACCGACCAAGAATAACCGAGTAATTCTTTTTATTTGATAGCAATTCTCCCCAACTTTTAGCGCGTTCGTTTGTCATTTTTGCTTCAGGCTGTCCACTAAGAATGTATTCACGTTCTTCGTCGGTAATCCATTTATGTTCCTTTGGCCCTTTTTTATTAATAATCAACCACGGAATTATCCAGATTAATCCTAAACCACCCACAGCTACAAAAGTCATTTTCCAACCAATGGAAATATACAACATAAGTATGACGATAGGAGCTAAAATGGAGCCAATTGATGCTGCTGCACCAAAAAGTCCCTGAGCAAAAGCGCGTTCTTTTTGCGGAAACCATTCGGCATTGCTTTTGGTAGCTCCCGGCCACGGTCCGGCTTCGCCAAGTCCGAGCATCATTCTGAATCCGGTAAGCGATATTTTTCCGCGAGCCAGCGATGTCAATGCATCGGCAGTTCCCCAAATCAGCACAGAGACCAGAAATCCTTTTCGTGTTCCGATTTTATCATATAGTTTGCCAGAAAATAATTGACTAAAACCATAAGCAATCATAAAGAAAATAGTGATTTGGCCCAGTAGATCTTTGGCTTGTTTAGTGGCATCTGCTATTGACGCATTTTTATCAACGATTCCTAAATCGTAAGCAATGCCCTGACGATTAACAATAATTTCGCCATTTTTTTTGAAACTGAGTTTTGAAATGTGTTGCGTTACTTTTTCACCACTTTTCACCACCAAAAGATACGTGCTATCGGTAGGTGAAAACTTTGCCTGATTTTCATTCAAATCCGGCGAAATTTCATCAACCAAACGGTATTCGATATTGGCGACCCACATGTAGTTGAGCGTGCCTCTATCGAGATAATTTATGATAGTAATAAGCATAATGAGTCCGATAACCCACCAGCGTAAACCTTTTAGCTTCATAATTTTTTATATTAGAAAATCCTGACGCATAGGGCTGAACGTATCAATAAGAGTTCCTTCCTCCAAACAAACTGCACCGTGCAAAACATCAGGTTCTACATAAAAAGCATCGCCCGATTTCAGAACTTTCTTTTCGCCGCCAATGGTTACTTCGAAAACTCCACTAACCACATACGTACATTGCGAATGAAAATGTTGATGCTGATAACCGATACTTCCGGTTTTAAATTTTACTTCTAACAACATCAACTGTCCATCGTAAGCCAGCATTTTACGGGTTAAACCACCATCAACTTCCACTGAAGGCATTTCAACACCTGTCAGAAATTTCTCACTTTTTGTTTTCATAATACTTTATTTTAATTTGTTATTTCTTTGAATAAATAATTGCCTGTGAATGAGATTATTTTACCATTTATTTCTACATTTCGTTGCAAAGTAGTGCTAAAATCCTTGTTGGCAGAAATCAGTAAAAACGATTTGCCTTTTTTTGTTTCAAATTTCACTGCTGTTAAATCCTGATTTTCCTTCAAAACTTCGATATTTGCTATGTTCGACTGAAAATTAACGGTTACTTCCCGCGATAAGTCGTACAATCCGTGAGGTTCAATTATCGATACAAAAGTGTGATTATCAGCATTCGTTTGGCGTAACATAAATGCCGCTTCGGGGCGCAAATTGAAATTCGGATCATTGGCGCCAAGTCGTGTCAGCAGAAACTGTGTGTTCGGATTGCAAAGGGTGGAAATGCTGTAAAAACGATTGGCATTCACAAAAGTGAAGCAGGCATTGGGTTTTTCGGTTTTTCCGGTTGCTTCGAGCCAAAGGTGTTGGTAGCCATTAACGGTACCGAGAGGTTTTAATTCAGCTACATTATTTGTTGTTTCGAAAGTTGTTGAAACTAACTGACCACGGTAATAAAACGGAAAATCGAGTGTTTGCATTTTGTCTGCCATGACTTTGAAAATATCCACAATAATCGGATATTCAAAAGCCTCATGTTCGATCATTACGCTGGTTCGCTGCATTTTTACACCGGGATAGGCATTCGATTCGATACCTGAAACAATTTGCATGTTTTTATTCGAAATATCGCTGTATTGTATCTCGGAATTAAAGTCAGACGATACTTTAATTTTTGAATCGAAATGACTGGTTTCATTTACTGTGACTGTGTTATGAGCAATGGATTGCATGGCCCAGGTGTAGTTTTCTTTGGTGTAATGACCTCCGTATTTTGGTTCAATATTCAAAAAACGTGCTGCGCCATAGTCGGTGAGAATTTGATTTCCATTGTCGAAAAAAGAAAGCGACAATTTATCGTAATGACCATGCGAAAGTCCGTGTGAAGTGGCTTTAAAAGTTAACAGCGATGAATTATTCCGTAAAAATGCAATGCCACCTTTATCACCATTTTCGCCATCGCGAACCAATATTGATTTAAAATCGTATGCTTTTATTTTGTTCTTTTTCAGGGCTTTGGCAGTTGCCAATCCGGCATCCGATACAAAAAAAGTTTCCTGTTGACGGGCAATACCTAACAACGACAGGTCTGTGGGATTATTTTTAAATGCAATATCCACTGCATAAACAATTTCCTGCGTTTTATAGGTTTTGGTCAATGCATCGTTCAGGTACACAATTTCGCCATTATATGCACATTGAACCAAGGTATTAACCGCTTTAAATAAAATTCCATCTCTGTAATTAAAAATCTTTAATTCAGGTTGTTGGTTCTGAATTACCTGCGCAAAAGTCATAAAAGGCCAGATAGCATAACGCTGATAATAAGGACCTTCGGTAAAATAACCATCGGGCGAAAATAATACATCGAGCTGTCGAATGAAGCCGGTTTTACCATCTTTTTTGGAGCCGTACAAAGCCATATCAACCAGGTTTTTATCTCCCATAACATAACCAATCATCCCCACAGCAGTTGTAGCCCACGTTCCGTGATTATGCATTTTGTTAAACACGGCATTGTTGGCCGGATTTCCGTTTGAAATAAACTCAGCGATTGGATAAAAAAGGTTTTTCTCAATAATTTTACGATCGCTTTCCGAAATAAAATTATACACACAATCGTACGCATTGGCTGTATGCACCAACCAAACCGATTCGTTCAAGGTTTGCCAGAAAATTTTGCCCGGAGTTTCGGATTTTACTGCAGGATGCAAACCGAGCGTAGGATACATTCCGGCATATTTCAACAACATATCGCGTACAAATTGAGCATAAACTTTCCGGCCTGTAAGCTGATAAAGCGTACCACAGGCATTCATTTCGTAATAATTGTTTTTGTGTTTTTCGTGTGTGTAACCGCCACCACCATCTTTCGGTATGGGAACTGTTATCTCCGATTCAATTGCCTGGTCGGCAATTCGTTTTAGTTCGTCCACCGATTTATCGAAGGCAGGATATTTTCCCATCGACTTTCTTATTTCTTTCACGCCGTTTGGTGTCAGAAATAATCCGGGATGTTGTGTGGCATTACTTGTTGAAAAAGCTATCGCCAGTAAAAAAATCAGAATTTGTAACTTCATTATTTCAATTAAAGGATGATAATTTTTTTAGTTGTCATCTTATTTCCGGCATTAATCAATAATAAATAGATGCCTTTTTCAAGTTGCTTTTCGTAATTGATGCCCGGTTGAATTGTATTTTGGTAAATGCTTAATCCACTTGTATTTAAAATGGAAAAATTCCCGGATAGTTTTGAATTGAACCGAACATACTTATTTAAAATACTGTAATTTATAATTTCATCAAATAAATGGTTTGATATACCGGTTGAAGGATTATTAAAAAAAGCAGCACCAACTGTTTTTTTCTCCGGCATCGACATTGAAATATTTCCGTTTACGTCGCTTGCTCCCGGTAGTTTTGCATTTATTGAACGATCCCGACCTCTTATGTC
>JAKLIM010000123.1 GCA_022709605.1 Bacteroidota bacterium
TCAAGGTAAATCTCGACGGTGGAGGTTTTAAAGGACAATCAGAAGCATTACGTTTGGCTATTGCCCGCGCATTAGTTAAAATTAATCCTGAAGATAAACCAGCATTAAAATCGGAAGGTTTTATGACCCGCGACCCACGCGAAGTGGAACGTAAAAAACCGGGACAACCAAAAGCACGCAAGAGATTCCAGTTCTCAAAACGCTAGAATTATTTACCATTTTTCGATTTACTATTTACCATTTTATTGCACGGTCTGAAAACCGATTGTAAAAGGTAAATGGATAAGTTGGAAATGGATTTGGTTTAGTATCTAAATTCACGGGACTCATAGACACTGGATGGCTACCTGCGAATTGAATTTTCTAAAGAAAGTAAACAAATTAAAAAAACAAAAATGCCAAGAACAAATTTTGAACAATTATTAGAAGCCGGTTGCCACTTTGGTCACTTGAAACGCAAATGGAATCCTGCTATGGCTCCTTTTATTTTTATGGAGCGCAACGACATCCACATCATCGATTTGCACAAAACAGTGGTTAAAATTGATGAAGCAGCTGCCGCTTTAAAAAGTATAGCTAAATCAGGACGTAAAGTACTGTTTGTAGCTACCAAAAAACAAGCAAAAGACGTTGTAGCCGAAAGAGCTAAATCGGTACAAATGCCTTATATTACAGAACGTTGGGCAGGTGGAATGTTAACAAACTTCCCTACAATTCGTAAAGCTGTAAAAAAAATGTCGACCATCGATAAAATGGCGACAGATGGTACTTTCGAAAATATGTCAAAAAGAGAAAAATTGCAAATTGCTCGTCAACGCGAAAAACTCGAAAAGAACTTAGGTTCTATCGCTGATTTAACCCGTTTACCTTCAGCACTTTTTGTAATTGACGTAATGAAAGAACAAATTGCAGTTAAAGAAGCACAACGTTTGGGTATTCCAATTTTCGGTATTGTTGATACAAACTCAAACCCTAACGGAATTGATTTTGTAATCCCTGCTAATGATGATGCAACTAAATCAGTTGACGTTATTCTTTGTGCAATGGTTGATGCAATTCAGGAAGGTATTGAAGAACGCAAAGTTGAGAAAGTAGACACTGAACCTTCTGAAGTTCCTGTACCAAAAGAAAAAAAATCACGTATTTCGAAGCGTCCGAGAACTCTGAAAGAAGATGAAGAAGCTTTGAATGCAAACGTGGTTAAAAAATTCGTTAAAGAAGAAGAATAATTACATTTACAATTTTCTCATTTACAATTTACCATTTATTGATTTGTGCAGATGCGGAAAAGTTTCGTATTTAATCAAATTGTAAATGGTAAATTGTCAAATAGTAAATAATCTAATTGTATAATAAAAAACAAACTAAGATATTATGGCAGTAACAATGGCAGAAATTTCGAAATTGCGTACCATGACCGGAGCCGGTATGATGGATTGTAAAAACGCACTGATCGAAGCCGAAAATGATTTTGAAAAAGCAGTTGAAATAATTCGTAAAAAAGGACAGGCAGTAGCTGCAAAACGCAGCGACCGTGAAGCATCTGAAGGTTGTGTTCTTGCAGCTTCTAAAGATGGATTTGCTGCTGTTTTAGCACTGAAATGCGAAACTGACTTTGTAGCAAAAAATGCTGAATTTATTGCACTTACCCAATCGTTTTTGGATGCTGCAATGGAAGCAAAACCTGCAACCACAGCCGACGTTTTAGCATTAACAATTGGCGGAAAAACAATTGCTGAGTTAATTGTAGAACGTATTGGTATCACCGGCGAAAAAATGGAATTGGACTACTATGAATTCGTTCAGGGCGGTACAACTACAGTTTACATTCACCCGGGAAACAAATTGGCAACATTAGTTGCATTTGCTGAAAAAGACGCAGAATACGAAACCATACGCGGCGTTGCAATGCACATTGCAGCAATGTCGCCTGTGGCTATTGATGAATCAACCGTACCTCAAAAGGTAAAAGATAACGAGCTGGCAGTGGCTATCGAAAAAACCAAATCCGAACTTGTTTTAAAGGAAGTTGAAGTCGCACTGAAAAAAGCGGGCATCAACCCTGCCCACGTTGATAGCGAAGACCACATTGAATCAAATATGGCAAAAGGCTGGATAACCGCAGAAGAAGCAGCAAAAGCCCGCGAAATAAAAACAACGGTTTTTGCAGAAAAATCTGCAACTTTACCCGAACATAAAGTAAACAGTATTGCCGCCGGTCGTATGGCAAAATTCTTCAAAGAATATACCCTTGTAGAACAAAAGTACGAAGGAGGCGGTGAAGAAGCCGGAAAAATTACAGTTAAAGAACTGCTTGCAAAAAAACATTTAACCTGCATCGCTTTTAAACGAGTAACGTTGAATCAAGAGTAAAACCCCTAAATCCCCTTAAGGGGACTTTTATAAGAAAACCTTCCGATGTATTTCGGAAGGTTTTTTGTTTCATTCACTCTGCTTTAATATCGACAAAATTTGTTATTTTTGCATATTAAAAATTACAAATTCTCAAAACATAAAGTTGTAAAACAGATTGAATCTTTTTATATCAAATAATGCATTATTACATCACTTAGAAAATTACAAAATACAAAATGAATAGAAGAGTCAGAGTGCGTTTTGCACCCAGCCCCACAGGTCCATTGCATATTGGAGGTGTTCGAACGGCATTATACAATTACCTTTTTGCAAAAAAACACAATGGCGATATGCTTTTGCGCATCGAAGATACCGATTCGGCGCGTTTCGTTCCGGGTGCTGAAAGTTATATAGTGGAAGCTTTAAATTGGCTCGGAATCAAAATTGACGAAGGTATTGGCGCTGAAAAGACAGGAATTCACGCCCCATATCGCCAAAGCGAAAGAAAACCAATCTATCGTAAATATGTTGATCAATTGCTGGAAGCAGGATTGGCTTATGTTGCATTCGATACACCAACCGAATTAGATGCAAAACGAAGCGAAATTGCTAATTTTCAGTACGATGCTTCTACACGTGAAATGATGTCGAACTCATTAACTTTGTCGGTTGATGAGGTAAAAACCCGAATTGCCAACGGAGAACAATATGTAGTACGCATTAAAATTGATCCGAATAAAGAAATTAAAGTTCAGGATTTAATTCGTGGTGAAGTGACGGTAAATTCGTCGGTGCTCGACGACAAAGTATTGTTTAAATCGAGTGATGAATTGCCAACTTACCACATGGCTAATGTAGTCGACGATTATTTGATGGAGATTTCGCATGTCATTCGTGGCGAAGAATGGTTGCCTTCTGCCCCACTCCATGTTTTACTTTACCAATATTTAGGTTGGACCGCTTCGATGCCCGAATTTGCACATTTGCCTTTACTTCTGAAACCGGATGGAAATGGAAAATTGAGCAAACGCGATGGCGATCGACTTGGTTTCCCTGTTTTTCCTCTCAATTGGAAAGACCCAAAAACCGGTGAAACCTCTTCAGGTTATCGCGAAGCAGGTTATTTTCCGGAAGCTGTGGTTAATTTTCTTTCGCTACTCGGCTGGAATCCGGGTACTGAACAGGAAATTTTCTCGATGCAGGAATTAATCAGTTTATTTAGTTTAGACAGGGTAAGCAAAAGTGGAGCCAAATTCGATTATGAAAAAGGAAAATGGTTTAACCACAAGTACTTGCAATCGAAACCATTAGACGAAATTGCCGATTTATTTCAGCACATATTAATAGAAAAAGAAATAATTGAAGACTCGGACAAAGTTCAGAAAATTGTCAGCTTAGTTCGTGAACGATCAAACTTTGTAAATGATTTGTGGTCGCAATCATCGTTTTTCTTTGAAGCTCCAACTTCTTACGACGAAAAAACTATTCAAAAACGCTGGAAGTCGGAAACTCCTATGCAAATGCAGGAATTAATTGATGTTTTGGAAAATATAGAAGATTTTAGTGCTGAAAATTCGGAATCTATTGTAAAAGAATGGATTGCAGCCAAAGAATATAATATGGGTGGAATAATGAATGCATTTCGACTGGCCATAGTTGGCGAAAGTAAAGGTCCGCACATGTTTGATATTATTTCTGTTATTGGCAAAGCGGAGACCACTGAACGTTTAAAACTTGCTATTGAAAAAATAAATTCGTAATCATGTCGAAAAAAGTTCTCATCATAAGTTATTACTGGATTCCAAGTGGAGGAGCCGGCGTACAACGCTGGGTGAAATTCACTAAATATTTACGTAATTTTGGTTGGGAACCAATTATTTATACGCCCGAAAATCCTGAATATCCATCCATCGATCATTCATTCGAAAAAGATATTCCATCTGATATTGAAATAATTAAAACACCGATTTGGGAACCGTATAATGTGTATAGAACCATTATGGGTAAAAAAGGTGAATCGATAAATGCTGGATTTATTTCAGAAAACAAAAAATCGGGCTGGAAAGATAAGCTCTCCATCTGGATTCGTGGAAATTTTCTGATTCCCGATCCACGCAGGTTTTGGATAAAGCCTTCGGTTCGGTTTTTGGTCGATTATTTACAAAAAAATCCGGTTGATGCCATCATTTCAACGGGGCCGCCTCATTCAATGCATTTAATTGCTTTGGGCGTTAAAAAAGCATTACCGAATGTAAAATGGGTTGCCGATTTCAGAGATCCGTGGACCAACATTGATTTTTACAATGAGCTGAATTTAACCTGTTTAGCCGACAGTATTCACCATCGGTTAGAGCGCAAAGTGGTACAAAATACCGATTGCTTGGTAACAGTTTCGCAAGGTTGGATGAATGGTTTTTTGAAGCTTAATCCCAAAAGAAATCAGGTAATCACCAATGGATATGATGAATCTGACATACAATTGGGACATATTGAACCGGATCGGCTATTTACAATTTCGCACATTGGCACATTGAATGCAGCTCGTAATCCGGCAGTTTTATGGAAAGTACTGGGTGAGTTATGCCAAGAAATTAGCGGTTTTCGGGCCGATTTACAAATTCAATTAATCGGGAAAGTAGATTTTACAGTTTTAGTATTAATTAAGCAAGCAGGATTAGAGAATCAACTCAGCAAAATTGACTATCTACCTCACAAAGAAGCCATTGAAAAACAACAAAGTTCACAAGTACTGTTGCTGTTAATCAATCAATCGCAAAACGCGAATGGAATTCTAACGGGTAAATTTTACGAATACATGGCTTCGCACCGTCCAATTCTGGCCATCGGACCAACCGATGGAGATGCTGCAGCAGTTCTAACAGCTTCAAAAGCAGGTACAATGGTTGGTTTTGAAGATACAGAACGAACCAAAGAAGCAGTACTCGAATATTACAAATTATACAAAACAACAGGATTAGTAATTGATGCAAATTCGGTAGACCGATATTCAAGAAAAAATCTGGCTTCACAATATGCCGGTTTATTAAATGAATTAATTAAAAGTCACTGATACAATATATTAAATAAAATAAATCGAGATTTTCACATGTCCGAACAATCAACAATTGATATAAATAAAAGTGGTTACTTTCATCGAAGCCGACCCGAAATGTTCAAGTATATTCCAGAAGGTGCTGTTCGGATTTTGGAAGTTGGTTGCAATGATGGAGCATTTTGCGCTACGTTAAAACGTACTGACCGCGAAATATGGGGATTGGAAATGAACATTGAAGCAGCTCAAAAGGCTATCGAAATATGCAATTATGTTTTAACCGGTGATTTTAATGAAGTGTATGAACAATTACCTAAAAATCATTTTGATTGCGTAATTTTCAACGATGTACTTGAACACATTTATTCGCCCTGGGAAACCATTCAAAAAGTCAAACCACTACTTACCGAAAAAGGAGTTATAGTAAGCTCTATTCCGAACTTTCGATACATTGCTAATATCTTTACAGAAATTATTTGGCATGGAGAATTCAGATACAAACCCGAAGGTGGCATTTTAGACGATACGCATATTCGTTTTTTTACCCCAAAAAGTATACAGCGCATGTATCAGGAACAAGGATATGAAGTATTAATAAACGAAGGCATTAATCCAAGCAAAAGCTGGAAAGAAAAATTATTTATCAGCCTGACTTTCGGTATTTTAAAAGATGCCCGTTATAAACAAATTGCTACTGTAGCTAAACCTGTACTTACATGAATTCACCTTTAGTTTCTATTATTACTCCAACGTACAATCACCAAAAATTTATTGCAGATTGTATAAATTCTGTATTAAATCAAACTTATCAAAACTGGGAAATGATAATTGTCGATGATGGTAGTACAGACAACACGTATCAGGAAGCTAAATTGTTTGCCGAAAAAGATGAAAGGATTCAACTTTACACCCAAAAAAATATTGGAATTTTCAGATTGGCGGAAACATATAACTTTGCATTTTCAAAATCAAAAGGGAAATATATTGCTGTTTTGGAAGGCGATGATGTATGGCTACCAGAGAAACTAACATTACAAATTCCGACATTGGAGGATGATGATTCTATAGTTTTGTCGTGGGGCCGGGCATTCAGTTCAACCATTGATCTGGCGAAAGACTTTAATATGAATTTGCTGATTGACAGAGATTATAATATCCTGAGTAATACACCTGTAAAATCTGCTTCGAAGGATTTTCTTTTTATAAATTTTATTCCTGCACTTACTGTTGTTGTTCGTAGAAGTTCGTTGGAAAGCACGGGTGGTTTTATTCAAAATTTCAATTTACCATTGGTGGATTTACCTACCTGGCAGCAATTTTCACTTTTAGGAAAATTCTCATTTATTGACCAGCCACTCGGAAAATGGAGAATATATCCTACTCAGGTAACAAAAACGTACACCGTTGAAATCACTGAAGGATTTTATCAACTGGCACTAAGTTTTTATGGTCAAAATAAAACGTATTTTGATTCAATAAATTTTCAAGAAAGTGAATTACATAAATTCTACGAAAAAAAACTTGTAATATGTTACTCTCGATCAGCACGTTATAAACTTATTCGTAAAGATTTTACGGGTGCACGAAAAGATTATTTAACCTCCATTTTAAATTTCGGAATTAAAGAACCGGTGTGGAAATTGCGTTCGGTTATTGGGCTTGTATTTTGTTTTTTTAAATCTGATATTGAGACTTTTACAAAAATAATCGGACGCAAAAGTTATAAACCCTGACCTAAATTAAGGGCTGAAACCGAACTACACCTGTTCTGAGTGACCTCTCATTGTATATGTACCCATTGGTTTTAGTTACGTTGGATTTTCGGCTTTTAAGTATTGATGTAATTACTTTTTCATCATCATCGCGATGGTATGTACAAATTGCACCGCTTATATTTCGGCCATTCAGAAATAAATTTTCGCATCCTTTAAGTGCCTTACGCTCAAAGCCTTCAATATCCATTTTTACAAATAGATTATCAGGAATTTTTGTTCCAAAAAAGTTGTCTAATGTAATCATTTCGCCATCTGAAGTATCGCTTACATATTTTTCAACAATCGTTATTTTGTCTTTCACAGGTTCAAATGTAGCACGAAGTGGTTCAATCCAATCTTTTTCGCATTCAAAAAGATAAATGTGATCTACAAAATCAATTGCATTTAAAGAGAAGATTCCTTCAGCTGCTCCTACATCTAAAATTGTTTTGCCTTTAAGTGTTTCATAATTATCAACATAACAATGTGCTGAGCGCAAGTCTTGCTCCATCAACAACATTTTATATGCTTCCAATACACGAGCTTCCGACATTTTTTTAAAATACAATTTTCGATTATTATGAATTACATAGGGTAAGTTTTTCTCCAAATCTGTGTAACATTTAATATCCTTTTTCATGTATTCAAAATAATATGGATATGGATAATTAACGATCGAATATTTACCTAAAAAATAATTGCATTCATTTTTTTCAGTTTTGGGTGTAAAAACCGAAAAAAACAAATAATAACCCTTGTATTTTATAAAATCAGAAATATCAAGCAATTGTTTTACAAATGCTTTATACAAAGACTTTCTAATTTTTTCAGGTACAATTTGACGATATATTCTTGTTAAATTCATACTAGTTATTTTTTTAAAATTTCAAATACTTTATTAAACCTATTCATCCATGTATGTTCATTTTCAGCACGTTTTCGGGCATTTTCTTTCATTTGCAGGATCAATGCATCATTTTTGGGATCTAAATAAAACCTTGATTTAGAAATAAATTCCTCTTCAGACTTGTATAGTACAATTTCTTTCCGATCTTCGAAATAACCGGCTAATTCGTCCGTATAAGGCGAAATTTCTAATCCTCCACACATTGGAATTTCAAAAGTCCGAAGGTGAATTTTATGCAAGGGATTTTTTAATAAATATGTAAATCGTAAAGCAGTTATATTTAAAGATAATGCATTATTCGAGTAAATTTCCTGCATTGCGTCAAATGAAACAGAAGGATGAACCGATAGAAATTTATTTTTGTTTAGAGTTGATTTATTTTTTAAAACTGTTCTGTTTAATAAAGCTGCATATAAAACTTTGCGACCAATATCAAAACTCAAAGCCCTGCGAATTTCTTCGACAGGAGAAATTTTTACATTTGGAATTTTATTTTTATTAGCTGCTTTTTCTTTGTAAATCAACGAATTAGTATAAACATCACAATTAATTTCAGATTGAGTTAAAGCATTCAAAATTGGTATACGACTGCCATAAGGCGATCCGATAAAACACACCGAATGTACGGGATTTTTCCAGTGTGGTGAAAAATTAAAAGGATTAGCAGCATACGTTTGAAAAATAATTTTCTTGCAACCCCACTTTTCGAACAACCATTTGGTTTCGTATGATGTGAGCCAAACCAAATCAAAATGAGAAGCCATTTTTTTATGTAAATGTGGAGCATGTAGATTGTCAAAACAAATAAGTACTGTTGCAAGTCCTGTTTTACAGATTTCATCTACAGTAGATGCATATAAAAAGCCATCACTTTCGCAATTTAAAAAAATATCAAATTTTATTTTTGAACTTTTTATATAAGGAATAAGATTTTCATTTGCTTCTTCAGGAGATTTATAAGCTAATGGATTATAAACAGTTATTTTATGACCGTGACGTTCCAATTCATCAATTATATGAACATATTGCCATTTTGACATATTACTATCATAGTCTTTAAAAAAATATAATATATTCATAATCTGCTATATAGATCTTGGTTTTTGAATATCAACTATTTCTTCGTAAATTGAACCTATTGCAATTCCTATATTTTTCAGGTCGTATTTTTGTTTTATATCCGACGACATTTGTTGGTTATTAAATTTAGTTTGTGATTTTTCGGCTGGCGTTCTCCAACGTTGGATGTTTTGCATTGAGACCTGTCACAATT
>JAKLIM010000124.1 GCA_022709605.1 Bacteroidota bacterium
CTTTGCACATAACATAAGTTGCTTCCAGGGTTGCAGCTACAGGAATTTTTCCGGTTGAAGTTTTAATAAAGTCGGCACCGGCACTCATGGCCAGAATCGAAGCTTTTTTTATTTTCGATCCGGTTTGGAGTGCTCCCGTTTCTAAAATCACCTTTAAATGTGCTTCGCGACAAGCTGCTTTTATCTCTGTAAGTTCTTCAAAAACCTCCTCGAATTTATTTTCAAGAAATTTTCCGATGGAGATTACCACATCAATTTCGGTAGCTCCTTCCATAACAGACATTGCAGTTTCGGCCACTTTTATCTCAATAAATGTTTGCGAAGCCGGAAATCCGGCTGAAACAGCAGCAATTCCGATGGGCTCTTTCAAATGCTCTTTTACGACCGGAACCAATGCCGGATAAACACAAATAGCTCCCACATTGGGCAAATGAGGAAATGCTGATTTAAAATTATTGACTTTATTAACCATCGCAATAATTTCGGCGTCAGTATCGGTTCCGTTCAGTGATGTTAAATCAATCTGATTCAAACATTGCTTATAAACTTCAACTGTATCGTTTGCCTTGTAATTTTCTGCAATTATGCGGTCGATGTCAGCTTTTACGGCGTCATCGTTAATATTGCAGTCATATAAATTAAATAAATCGTCAAATTTGCTCATACGTTTTTGTAGATTAGTTGTTTGGAAAGAATATGATTTACCCGATATATTGTAAATTTCCGTGGATAAATATTTTGTTTAAAAATTGAGATTATGTAATCAGTTTTTCGTTATTTAAATGTCTGTGGCTGTCACGATCGGTTTTCTTTTGCATGTTTTTATCGAAAGCTTCACTCAAATTTACACCCGTTTGATTTGCCAGACAAATTAATACCCACAGAACGTCAGCCATTTCGTCGGCCATATTATACTCCAGATCGGTTTGTTTAAACGATTGATCGCCATACTTTCGGGCAATAATTCGGGCCAACTCACCCACTTCTTCGGTCAGAATGGCCATATTTGTCAACTCACTGAAATAGCGCACACCAAAAGTTTTAATCCAATCATCAACTTTCAACTGGGCTTCTTCAATGGTAATGGATTTATTCATTGAGGCGTGCTATTACTGTTTCGTTACCAATGGTTGATTCACCTACCTGAACAAATATTTCGGTATCGAGCGGAAAATAAATATCAACACGCGAGCCGAATTTTATAAAACCCAGATGCTCGTTGATATGACATTCTTTGCCGGCATGAGCATAAGTTACAATACGGCGGGCCAATGCACCTGCTATTTGCCTTACTAAAATCTGTGTTTTAAACTGTGTTTCAATTACAACTGTGGAACGTTCGTTTTCAGTACTCGATTTAGGCAAAAATGCAGCCATGTGTCTTCCATTGTGATGAAGTGATTTTAAAACCATTCCTTTTACCGGAACCCAATTGGCATGAACATTAAAAACCGACATAAAAATGGAGACCTGAATCCGTTTATCTCCGAAATATTCATTTTCTTCCACCGGCTCTACAACTACTATCGTTCCATCGGCCGGAGCAACTACCAAACTCGGATCATCAATAACAACTCGGCGATGCGGATTTCGAAAAAAATATGCAAAAAAGAAAAGCAGAAAAGCAGAAACTACAACGTTTACTACCAATACTATCAGTTGAAATTTGATGTAAATAAAAAGATTCAACAACAATAATATAAGTAATAATGTACCAAGTATTAACCTTCCTTCTTTGTGTATTCTTATATATCTCATTTGATAATTTTATTTCGGGTATTTTTATGTATTTTTCATAACAAAAGTATAGAAAAAGTTTCAGCAATGCAAGGAGTGGCTTCAAACTTTTTAATTCCGGCTAAATTGATTAACTTTGCACTTCTTGTTTTTAAAAAATCAGCGTTTAATTTCAAATTATTAAATACTTGTTTTAAAACATTTTAAGATAGAGATTATCGATTTTTATTTTTTTTATTCAATATATTAGTTGTTTATGGATTTATCATTGCTTTCGGCCATTTCACCAGTTGACGGACGTTACCGCTCAAAATCGGAATTGTACTCCAATTATTTTTCGGAATTTGCATTAATCCGTTATCGGGTTCAAGTGGAAATTGAATATTTTATTGCTTTGTGCGAAATTCCGTTAAAACAATTGGAATCAGTACCTTCCGAAGTTTTTTCAAAACTCAGAACTATTTATAGTGAATTTAGTCTGGCTGATGCACAAAAAATTAAAGACATTGAGTTAGTTACCAATCACGATGTAAAAGCGGTAGAATATTTTATAAAAGAAAAATTCGATAAACTTGGATTAGAAGCTTATAAAGAGTTCATTCACTTTGGTTTAACTTCGCAGGACATTAATAACACGTCGATTCCACTATCGGTAAAAGATGCTTTGGAACACGTTTATTATCCCGAAATTGATACCGTTTTAAATCTTCTGAATCATTTGTCGGAAGAGTGGAGGGATGTTTCGATGCTAGCAAAAACCCACGGGCAACCGGCTTCACCAACCAGACTTGGAAAAGAATTTAAGGTGTTTATCAGCCGGATTGATCAGCAACTCGATATTTTGCGCAAAACGCCGGTTTCAGCTAAATTTGGTGGTGCAACCGGCAATTATAATGCTCACGTTGTGGCCTATCCAACCATCGATTGGAAAGCATTTGGAAACAAATTTGTATCCGAAAAATTGGGTATGAATCGGGAACAATGGACCACACAGATTTCAAATTATGATAATCTTGCTGCACAATTGGATGCGCTGAAAAGGATCAACACAATTTTTATTGATTTTTGTCGCGATATTTGGACTTATGTCTCGATGGAATATTTCAAACAAAAAATTAAAGCCGGTGAAGTTGGTTCTTCGGCCATGCCGCATAAAGTAAACCCAATCGACTTCGAAAATGCAGAAGGCAATTTGGCAATGGCAAATGCAATTTTCGAGTTTCTGTCGGCCAAACTACCGGTTTCGAGACTTCAACGCGACCTGACCGATAGTACCGTTTTGCGAAATATCGGCGTTCCGTTTGCTCATACACTTATTGCCACTCAAAGCATTTTGAAGGGTTTGAACAAACTTTTGCTCAATGAAACAGCCATTTACAAAGATTTGGATAATACATGGGCGGTAGTTGCCGAAGGTATTCAAACCATTTTGCGCCGTGAATCGTATCCGCAACCTTATGAAGCTTTGAAAGCTTTAACGCGAAAAAATGAAGGTATTACCAGTCAATCAATTCGTGAATTTATTGACACACTGAACGTTGATGACACTGTAAAAGAAGAATTACGACGTATCACACCCCGAAATTATACAGGAATTTAAAATAACCGTTGTTCGAAGTCCAAAGACTAATATAAAATGTTCAAATTTATTATTTTGCTGAAGCGGTTTGTTCCGCCTTACAAAAAATATGTTTTTTTGAGCTTGCTGTTTAACCTGATAACGATGGTTTTCGGTGTGGTTTCGTATACCGCTATTATGCCAATTCTCAATATGTTATTTGGCATTCAAAAAGTTGAAGGACAATACATTCCCTGGACATTTTCCAATACATTTGAACAAATTATTGATGCAGTAAAAAATAATTTTTATTACACAATAAATAACACTTTGCAATCGGCGGGGCCGAATAAAGCGCTCATTTATCTTGGAATATTTCTGATTATAATGACAGCAATAAAAGTGGGATCGGCCTATTTGGGATCCTATTTTTTGATTCCCATTCGTACCGGAGTTTTACGCGATTTGCGCAATCAATTGTACAAAAAAATCATTCACTTACCCATTGGATTTTTTACCGAAGAACGTAAAGGCGATATCATGTCGCGCATGACAGCTGACGTATCCGAAGTTGAAGCTTCGATTATGAGTTCGCTTGAAATGGTTTTCAAAAATCCGATTCTGATTATCGGGTATCTGACTGTAATGTTTGTAATGAGCTGGAAATTAACCATTTTTGTGCTTATATTACTTCCATTCAGTGGTACGCTTATTGGCAAAATCGGGAAATCACTTAAACGTCGTTCCACTACCGGACAAGAACAAACCGGAGAATTACTTTCGCAAATTGAAGAAACTCTGGGTGGGCTTCGAGTGGTGAAAGCATTCAATGCGGAACACAAACTCGAAGAACGGTTCAGTAATTTGAATGAGAGAATTCGCCTTACATTCAATCGTATCAATCGTCGTTATAATTTAGCACATCCTGTTAGCGAGTTTTTGGGTACTGTAGTGATTTCTATATTGTTATGGTATGGAGGTTCGCTTATTTTAATAAATAATAGTGATATTTCTGCCGAGCAATTTATTTTTTACATTGTAATATTTTATAGCATAATCGGACCGGCAAAAGATCTTTCGAGAGCTACTTACAGCATACAAAAGGGGATGGCTTCGCTGGATAGAGTTGATAAAATTCTACAAACCGAAAATGCAATCAAAAATCCGGAGAAACCTGAACCGCTTCATCCTTTTTCGGAAAAAATTGAATATCGTAACCTGAGTTTTAAATACGATCAGGATTGGGTGTTGCAGAATATTAATCTGATCATTCCAAAAGGGAAAACGATAGCTCTTGTCGGTCAATCAGGTTCGGGAAAATCGACGATGGTAGATTTATTACCACGATATTACGACCCCAATGAAGGTGAGATATTATTGGATGGAATAAAAATTACGGACTATAGCACTCATGATTTACGTTCACTAATGGGTAATGTAAATCAGGAAGCCATTCTTTTTAATGACACATTTTACAATAACATTACTTTTGGCGTTGATAATGCCACCATGGAGCAAGTGATTGAAGCAGCGAAAATTGCCAATGCGCACGATTTTATTATGGCTACTGAAAATGGCTACGAAACCAATTTAGGAGATCGCGGCAATAAACTTTCGGGTGGACAGCGGCAACGCATTAGTATAGCACGTGCCATTTTGAAGAACCCACCCATACTTATACTCGACGAAGCCACTTCAGCGCTCGATACCGAATCGGAAAAACTGGTACAGGAAGCATTGGAAAATCTTATGCAAAATCGCACCACATTGGTTGTCGCTCACCGCCTTTCGACTATCAAACGTGCCGACGAAATTTGTGTGCTTCACGAAGGTCGAATTGTTGAACGGGGAAATCATGATGAATTAGTAGCACTTAATGGATATTATAATCGATTGTATATGATGCAATCGTTTTGAAAAATTGAGTATTCAGTCTTTTAATTTTAATCCGTTTATAATTATTTAACATATAATTAGGCTAATAAAACTTTCTGTTTGATTATTATTTAATTCATTCTATAAAAAATTATTATCTTTGCCACTGAAATACTTTGATTTGATAATTAAATACATATTTATTAATTCAGAGTGCTTGCATCATACAGGCACTCTGTTTTTTTAAATAATAAACATAAAAATTATATACTATACTTATGCAAGAAATCAAATTTTACAGTGGCGAAAATATTCCACTGGAACTACACAAAGTACGAATCGTACAAAAACTCAATCTTGTTCCCATCGAACGTCGTCTTGAAGCACTTTACGAAGGTGGATTTAACACTTTCAGATTAAGCACCAAAGATGTTTTTCTCGACATGTTGACAGATTCAGGTACGAATGCTATGAGCGACAACCAATTAGCGGCTATGATGCAAGCCGATGATGCTTATGCAGGTTCTCAAAGTTTTTATCGCCTGGAAAAAGCGGTGCAAGATGTACTTGGAAAAAAATATTTATTACCGGTTCATCAAGGTCGTGCTGCCGAAAGTATTATTTCCATTGCTTATGTAAAAAAGGGCAGTTTAGTTCCTATGAACTATCACTTTACTACTGCAATGGCCCACATCACTCAAAATGGAGGTAAAATTGCTGAACTTCTTTATCCTGAAGCTTATGTGATAAATTCAAACCATCCGTTTAAGGGAAATATGAATATTGAATTATTGGAAGAAACCATTGTGAATCATGGTGCGGCTAATATTCCTTTTATTCGCATGGAAGCATCAACCAACTTAATCGGAGGTCAACCATTCTCGGTTCAAAACTTACGCGATGTACGTGCAGTAGCCGATAAATTTGGTATTCGTATCGTTCTGGATTGTAGTCTTTTGGGCGAAAATGCATACCTGGTACTGAAACGCGAAGAAGAGTTTAAAAACTCAAACATGGGCGAAATTATGAGAACAATGACTGCTTTGGCCGATCTCTGCTATTTCTCAGCCCGTAAAATTTCTTCATCGCGCGGTGGTGGAATGTGTTCTGATAAATTAGAAATTTACAAAGAACTTGAAGCATTGGTTCCGCTTTACGAAGGTTTTACAACTTATGGTGGTATTTCGATCCGCGAAATTGAAGCTATGGCCGTAGGACTTTACGAAACTCAGGACGAAACAATGATTTGTCAAAGTCCGAACTTTATAAAATACTTAGTCGATTCATTAGACAATAAAAGTATTCCGGTTATTAAACCTGCCGGTGTTTTAGGTGCACACGTTGATGCAATGCAATTTTGTGCGCATATTCCTCAAACAGAATATCCTGCAGGGGCATTAGCAGCTGCATTATTTCTGATTTCAGGTGTTCGTGGTATGGAACGCGGATCAATCTCGAACCAACGTGACGAAGATGGCAACGAAACTTATGCCGATATGGAATTACTTCGTTTAGCTGTTCCGCGTCGTGTTTTCACATTGTCGCAAATTAAATATGTTGAAGATCGCTTGAATTGGCTGTACGATAATCGTCAGTTAATCGGTGGTTTACGCTTTGTATACGAGCCACCTGTACTTCGATTCTTTATGGGTGGACTGGAACCTACAAGCGATTGGCCACAAAAACTGGTTGCAAAATTCAAAGCTGATTTCGGCGAAAGTTTATAATTAGTTCGTATTAATAATAAAAGGCAGAATTTTTCTTCATGAAATTTCTGCCTTTTTTGTTTGTCTGTTTTTTGATTATTTTTACACCATGAATATAATGAAATTCCTTGTAGTCATATTTTTTCTTGTTTTACAGCAATGCACACTTATAGCCCGCAATTTTACAATTAGCGGAACAGTGACATCGTTAAATTCTGGTGAAACACTTATTGGAACTTCTGTTATAGATATAATTTCACACAAGGGAACTGCAAGTAATAATTATGGCTTTTATTCTATAACATTACCTGAGGGAAAAGTTGTTATGCAACTCTCGTACACTGGCTTTGCAACTCAGCAACATGAATTTTTACTCCATAAAGATACCATTTTAAATATTTCGTTATCAGATTACATTGAATTAAATGAAGTTACAGTAACTGCCTCACAAAAAGAATTCGGAGCAGGTGGATCACAAATGAGTGCAATTAACGTTCCTATGGCCGTAATAAAAACAGTTCCAATGTTGTTTGGCGAATCAGATATAATTAAATCATTGCAATTGATGCCCGGAGTTCAGGCCGGAACAGAAGGTTCTACCGGATTTTATGTACGTGGTGGCGGCCCGGATGAAAATTTATTTCTGTTAGATGGTGTTCCGGTTTATAATGTGAGTCATATTGCCGGATTTTTTTCGGTATTCAATACTGATGCTGTTAAAAATGTTACGTTATACAAGGGTGGTTTTCCGGCACGTTTTGGTGGCCGACTATCGTCTGTAGTTGACATAAGATTGAATGATGGGAATAACAAAAAAATTGGTGGAAATGTATCAGTAGGTCTTATCTCTTCGAAAATAAATCTCGAAGGACCCATTTTTGACGAAAAAACTACTTTCAGTTTTTCGGCACGCCGTAGTTATTTCGATTTATTGACTAAACCGGCACTGAATTTAATTAAATTTGAGGACGGATTTAAAGTTTCAGCGGGTTATTTTTTTTATGATATTAACCTGAAAATTATGCATAAACTAAATGAAAAAAACAGAATTTATCTCAGTTTATACAATGGTCAGGATGCTATTAATTCGGAGATAAATGATAGTTGGAAATATGACAATGATAATATAACTGAAAGCAATAAACTATATCTAAACTGGAAATGGGGTAATAATGTAGCATTGGTACGTTGGAACAGAATACTAACTAATAAGCTGTTCTTAAACACATCTGCCACATTTACCAACTACAAATTTAACACTACCATGGGAAATGAATTCAAAACAGAAATTTCAGAACCAAATCAAATAACCGAAAAAAAATACCTGCTCAATTACTTTTCAGGAATTACCGATTATGGATTGAAAACTGATTTTGATTACAGTCCATCACCCAATCATGATGTCAAATTCGGATCATCAATTACGTATCATATCTTCAAACCAGGCATTACTACTAACAATATAAATTCTGAAAGTGAAAGTTTGAATATTCAAAAAGATACAACTTTCGACAACAACAATATAAAAGCATTGGATTTTGTAGTTTATGCCGAAGATAACTGGAACATAACAAATTTTCTGAAAGCAAACATTGGCTTGCACTTTGCTGCTTTCAATGTTCAGAACACTTTCTACCAATCGTTACAACCCAGGTTGAGTCTTCGGGCTTTGATCTCAGATAAATTCTCACTTAAAGCAGGATTTGCTTCGATGCAACAGTTTATCCATTTATTAGCCTATAATAATTTTAGTCTACCAAACGATTTATGGGTTCCTGTGACCGAAAAAATTAAACCTATGGAATCGGTTCAATATTCTGCCGGGGCATTTTATAATCTTGGAAGTACCTTCGATTTGTCGTTAGAAGGATATTATAAAACCATGAAAAATCTGATTGAATACATGGATGGAGCCAGTTTTTTTGAGTCTTCGTCAGGCTGGGAAAATAAAGTGGTAAGTGGTGATGGTAAAGCTTATGGATTAGAACTACTTGTTCAGAAAAATATTGGAAAAACAACCGGATGGTTAGGTTATACCTGGTCAAAAACAGAGCGGCTTTTTAACCGAAGCGGACAAAAACTGAACAACGGCAATCCTTTTCCAGCTAAATACGATCGTCGCAATGATGTAAGTTTGGTTGTTTCCCATCAATTCAGCGAAAAGTTTGATTTATCGGGCACATTAAAATATAGTTCAGGTAGTTACGTAACACTGGCAATGCAGAATTACAAGGGATTTTCGGAGTTTGATGGTAAACTGCCATACTTTTCGCAACGAAATAATTATCAATTACCCGATTATTTCAGAATTGATGCAGGTGTAAATTTTCACAAACAACTAAAAAACGGCAAAAGAACGTGGAACATAAGCATTTACAATGTTACCAATACCATGAATCCATTTTATTTATTCGTAAAAACGTACAAATACAATGATCCCAATACCGGAATTGTAACCTCCGA
>JAKLIM010000125.1 GCA_022709605.1 Bacteroidota bacterium
TATTCGATTTTATCGAACGGGTTAATTTAACAGCCTGCAATAAACGTACGTTCGAAAGTCTGGCTTTGTGTGGTGCTTTCGATGGTTTTACCGACATCCGGCGCGAACAATTTTTTATCGAAAACAGCAAAGGTGAACTTGTACTCGAATCCATCTTGCGTTATGGCAGTAAATATCAGACCGATGCATCCTTGTCATTCAATTCACTATTTGGAGCTTCAGATGCAGTAGAAATTACCAAACCCGAAATTCCGTATGCTCCCGAATGGTCGCCACTTGAGAAACTGAACAAAGAGCGCGATTTGATTGGCATGTATCTTTCGGCTCATCCGCTCGACGAATTTGAATTTGAAATAAACCATATCTGCAACACGACAACGGTCGATCTGAAAGAATTACCACCTTTGCAGGGTAAATCGTTGCGCATTGGTGGCATGGTTACTTCGTTCCGCAACGGCACTTCGAAAGCCGGAAATCCTTACGGAGTTTTCACGCTTGAAGATTATACCGGAGCTTTTGAATTTGTATTGTTTGGCAATAATTACATTGAGTTTGGTAAATACATGATCAAGGATTTATACCTGATGATTACGGCTGTAGTTCAGGAAAAAGGCGCTGATTATAAATACAAAAAACCAACCGATCCCAACGAGCCAAAAGTTATTGAGCTTAAAATTCAGAAAATTGATGTTTTCAGCGATGTAAAAGATAAATTGGTAGAAAAAATTACCCTGACCATCCCATTGCAGGAAATTGACGAAGAGTTGGCTGATACAATTTCAGATTTAATTTTAAAAAACAAAGGAGCCATCAATGTTTTTGTCAATATAGTTGATTCATTTTCGGCCAATAAAGTAAATCTTTTTTCGCGCCATCACCGGGTCAATTTAAACAAAAGTGTTTACAAAAAATTAAAAAAAGAACAAGATTTGGGACGATTGGATTTTAATGTCAGTCTGAAATTTCAGAATTAATTACCCTATTTTCAATTCATTTGATTTATTAAAAAAACCGCTTGATTTGTTTCAAGCGGTTTTTAACGTTTAATAAATATCGTTGAGTATTTTTGCAAGCTGCATTCCTCCCCTGTAAAGCATTTCGTCAAGCGAATCGGAAAAGCGATAAACATAACGATAATTACTTGTATCACTCATGTCGTAAGCATAAATCCTGTTTTTAAGGGTGTAAGAAGCAATTACCGATTCGTTGATACTGCATTTAGCGAATTGTTTCCGTTTTCCGGCAAATTTATCGCTCAGATAGTCACTGAATTCAGAGTATGTATATTTTTTATTATCAATAAGATAAGTATCCCAAAGCGAATGAATATTTATTTCTTTCCCAAACCACATTGTTTTCACCTTGTTACCGCCCAGGTCTTCTAATCGACCTAAATGCATGGGTTGGTGTAAATCACCCACAAAATGCACTAAAAACTTCAGTGCTTCGGTATCCTTTTTATCTTTTTTGAGTCGTGTAATCATTTGATTTATAGCATAAAACAGATGTTCGCCCTCATTCGTAGGGTTATTAAGTAAATAATTCAGGTCTTCCACCGTCATGCTGTCTTTCAGGTTTTGGAAATGCCACTGATAGCAATAATCATACTTTTTATCGCTCTTTATCTCATCAGCCCAGGTCGAAGCATAAATAATCCCGTGTTTGCCAAGCACTTTATCGACCTTGTGACGGGTTTTGCAATCGAGATTCTTGTATGCAATATCAGCAATAACCCGATGACCAACAGCATCGTAAGCATACATTGTGAGTGATAATCCTAAAAGAATTATAGTGAAAATGTGTTTGTTGTATTTCATAAAAAGATATTTTTCTTGAATTCAACTTGCAAATGCAACTTTTAGTCGACGGAGAATAAGTGAGAAACAACAATTATTTTTTCAGAGAGGAAAGAGAGAAAATATCCCTCTTTCGCTCTGCTGAATGGATAAAGTTAACTATCTTTGCTTTGATTGTCCGTCCAAAGAAAAAAAAGTTGCAGATGAGTAAACATATAACCAGAGAACAAAGGTACGCAATTTCAATGATGTTGCAAACACCAATGACTAAAAAAGAGATAGCAGAGGCTATTGGGATAGATAAAAGTACTGTGTACAGGGAAATAAAGCGAAATTGCGATGCCAGAAATGGCAACTATAGTATGGAGCTTGCCCAGCGTAAAGCAGATAAGCGCAAGGCAGAAAAACGCCATAAAGAAGTACTTACCGAACAAATGAAAAAACGGATCATAAAGCTATTAAAGAACGGTTATAGTCCGGAACAAATAGCTGGTAGAAGCCGTTTAGATGGCATTTCAATGGTATCGCACGAAACGATTTATCGCTGGATATGGTCGGATAAACGTAGTGGAGGTAAGCTCCACAAATATCTTCGACGGCAAGGGCGCAAGTATGCCAAGCGTGGTTCTAAAAATGCAGGACGAGGATTTATTCCTAACAGAGTAGACATTGACGAGCGTCCAGCAATAGTAGATCAAAAGGAGCGATTTGGTGATTTAGAGATAGATACAATTATTGGTAAGAATCATAAAGGTGCCATTCTTACCATAAACGATAGGGTAACAAGCAGAGTCTGGATACGTAAGTTATCGGGGAAAGAAGCCATCCCTGTAGCTAAAATTACAGCCTGGGCACTGCGTAAAGTAAAAAACTTAATACATACAATTACGGCTGATAATGGTAAAGAATTTGCTAAGCACGAGGAAATTGCACAAAAATTGGAAATAAAATTCTATTTTTGTAAACCATACCACTCATGGGAACGTGGTGCCAATGAAAACACAAATGGACTTATTAGGCAGTATATCCCAAAAGGTACGGAATTTAGTGAAGTAACCAAAAAGCAGATTAAAAGGATTGAGAACATTCTTAATAATCGACCTCGTAAAAGACTTGGATACATCACACCAAACGAAAAATTTAAACAAATTATTAATCAGAATTCAGTTGCATTTGCAAGTTGAATTCAGCTTTTATTTTTCAACAAAGATATACAAAACCAATTACAATCAAAATTACCATTGAAACGGAAATTGCTGAAACAGAATTGGATCTGTTAAATTTTTAACACAATTAATATCAATCCAATCTAAAAAATTAATGTTTTTTGGAAAATTGTAATTTTTTTAATACAAAAAGTACCTTTTTTCAATTTATATAATATATTTGCAAAATGAAACATCAATTTAAAACATTTATATTATGACAAAAATGAAACTTTTATTTTCTATCTGTGTTTCCGGCTTATTATTTTACGGTTGCACAACACCTGATGTAGAAATGGCTACTGTTAACGATCAGGGAAGTCCAGCACTTGTAAAAGCAGCTGAAAGTAGCAACAAATACATTGTAGTACTCAACGAAGATGTTGATCCTGTGTCGATTGACATGGAGACCCGTAAAGAAAAAGTACATTTAAAAGCACAGGGACTTTTAAAAAAGTACGAAATTGAAGGCAGTCCTGAAGAAACCTATCAATCAGCACTGAAAGGCTTCACAGTTAAATTGACTCCCGGTCAGGCGCGCCAACTGGGCAGCGACAATTCTGTTAAAATAATTGAACCCGATGCTGTAATTTCTTTGTCGCCGGTTAAAGCTACTGCGAAACCGGCCCCACCAACTCCAACTCCAACACAAAACATACCATGGGGAATTACACGCGTTGGAGGTATAACTACAACGCCGACAGCCACTGCATGGATTATTGACAGCGGAATTGACCTGGATCACCCCGATTTGAATGTAGATTTAACCAGATCTAAATCGTTTTTGGGATCGAAAACCACACCGGATGACCAAAACGGACATGGATCACACGTAGCAGGTACAATTGGTGCAAAAAACAATACCATTGGAGTTATTGGAGTTGCGCCGGGTGTTAAACTTGTAGCAGTCAGAGTGCTCGACCGCAGTGGAAGTGGTTCAACATCAGGCGTTATTGCCGGTGTAGATTATGTAAAAGCTAACGGTAAAGCCGGCGATGTTGCCAATATGAGTTTAGGAGGTGGAATTTCTGATGCGCTTGATTTGGCAGTATTAAATGCATCGGCAGTTGTGAAATTTGCCTTAGCAGCAGGTAACGAAACCGATAATGCCAACAATCATTCTCCTGCAAGAGTGAATGGACCGAACATCTACACCATTTCAGCAATGGGTACAGGTGATCTCTGGGCTTCTTTCTCGAATTACGGTAATCCTCCGGTTGACTTTTGTGCTCCGGGAGTAAATATTTATTCAACGTATAAAAGTGGTGGTTATGCCACATTATCAGGAACTTCGATGGCTGCACCACACGTAGCAGGTCTGCTTCTGATCGGCGCAATACAAACCAGTGGCACAGTAAATGGAGATCCGGATGGCAATCCTGATCCGATAGCTCACCATTAATTATTTTTTATAATAAATTTAAAAAGTGGATATTTTTCTTCGGAAATTTATCCACTTTTTTTATAACTTTCATCAATAAGAAGTTTAAACAATACCTGTTTTTTGGATTTAAACACTTGACATTTCACAATAGAGTTATTATCTAATACAAATAATTTTTAATATCTTTGCAATGTAATTTCATTGCTATTCTCCCAAAAAAAATAATTATAATTCTCATTTCCAATCATATCGATTATTTAAAAACAATTCCACATACAACTCAAAAATTTTACAAAATACTGATTCGGGAAAAATTAAAAAAATTGTAAAATAGTAAATTCACGGATTAAAAAAAAAGCCCAACTAACAACAAATATGTTCCCCATTTTAGACGAATATCACCTTTTTCTAAAACTTGAGAAAGCCTTGTCGGAAAATACGATTGATGCTTATGAAAAGGATTTGATGAAATTAACGGTATATTTGTCGGATGTGCATGTAAATCCGGAAGATGCCACCACGGCTCTTTTACGTGACTTTATAGTGGAAATTAGCAGTTTGGGAATACATCCGCGTTCACAGGCACGTATATTATCAGGCATAAAATCGTTTTATCATTTTTTAATTTATAAAAATAAACGTACGGATGATCCGACCGAATTGCTCGAAAGTCCTAAAATCGGGTTACGTCTTCCGGAAGTTTTATCGGTAGAAGAAATCGATGGTATTATTTCAGCAATAGACCTTTCGAAACCGGAAGGACAGCGCAATAAAGCAATTATCGAAACGCTGTACGGTTCCGGTTTGCGGGTTTCGGAATTAACAGGATTACAATTATCAAATATTTATATTGACGAAGGTTATATGCTTGTGGAAGGGAAAGGCAGCAAACAAAGGCTCGTACCCTTGTCGCCACCGGCCATCAAACAAATTGGACTTTGGAAAATCGACCGGAATAATCTGAACACAAAAAAAGGTGCCGAAGACATTTTGTTTCTAAACCGCAGAGGTGGAAAACTTACCCGTGCCATGATTTTCACGATTATAAAAGATTTGGCAGCGAAAGCGGGTATCCGGAAAAATATCAGTCCGCATACATTCCGACATTCGTTTGCCACCCATTTGCTCGAAAACGGAGCAAATCTACGAGCCATTCAGCAATTACTCGGACACGAATCGATAACAACAACCGAACTTTACACACATATTGATGTGCATTTTCTTAGAAAAACAATACTGGAATGTCATCCAATGTATAATGAAAGAGCAAAGAACAAAGAATAAAGATGTTAATACCTGAATAGCGTTGGCCGTTTTTCTACTTATTTTTGTTCTATTTATTTTAAAAATTTAGAAATATTAAGATAATAACATTGTCTGGAAATGATTACAAAATTCAAAGTGCATGCTATCAAAAACGTTTATCATATAACGAAAAAAATTGAATGAAACTTATTTCACTACATAAAAGGATTCGTACTGTAGGATTATTATTCATGTTTGTAATGTTGATAAGCCTTCCACTAAATGCAATTGAAACAGTTGTAGTTGGGCAGGTTTTTAACAGTATTGATAAAAATCCAATTTCGGAAGTCAATATTTTTTATAAAAATACCGGAAATGGTGTGAAAAGTAACGAAGAAGGTTATTTCATGATTCGTTCCAATGACAACAAAGTTTTAACGCTTGTATTTTCGTGCGTTGGTTATCGCCAAAGGGAAATAAAGATAAAACCTGGTCAAAGCATTGGTTTACAAGTGGAAATGAACGAACAAAATACCATTCTGCAGGATGTTTTTGTAGTTCCGGGCGCAAACCCTGCGCTCGAATTAATGAAAAAAGTGCGTAACCTGAAAGGAGCAAACGACTTTACAAAATATCCGCAGTTTAACATGAAACGCACCGAACAGGGACTGGTTTTACTCGGAAAAATTAATCAACGAAGTGTTAATAAGCGCATTTACAATCAACTTTCCGAAAGTTCATTAAGCGCGAAAGACTCATCACTTGTAATGCCCTTATACATGGTTGAAAACACCTTTGAAATAAGAGGTAAAAACAAAAAACTGGTGGATTCGAATACATTTTCGTCGCCCGAAAAAAGCGAAGTATTACTCAAACAACTGCTGGGCGAAATTCAGACAACCGTAAATTTCTACGAAAATTCAATACTGATTTTGGGCAAAAACATGATTAGCCCGCTTTCCGGAACGGGGAATATTTATTACAATTTTTATTTGGCCGACAGCACTTCCAGTGAATCAGGTAAAACCTATCAGGTGAACTTTCGATCAAAAAACCCTAAAAATCTGACATTTAATGGCAAAATGTTGATTGATTCGGCCACGTATGCATTAGTTTCAATACAGGCCGAATTGTCGGAACAAGCCAACCTGAACTATATACACAACCTGTATATTGCACAAAATTTTTCGTTGGAAAATAACACACTCTGGACATTGAAAGATGAACTGATTACCATGAAGTTAACATACGAAATTCTGGGCGATAGTCTACATCCCAAACCTGAAATATTTCTGAAAAACAGTGCCGAATGTAGTACCACGAACACCATAATAAACCGCGATGAAAAATTTGCAGGAAGTGATTATAAAAAAATGGAGGTTGATGACAGACTTTCGGTTTTAAACGATACCCGCATCCTGAGAGTGGCTAAATGGATAGCTGATGTGGCCATTACCGGTTATATACCTGCCGGAAAACTTGAGATTGGTAAAATTCAACAAATTATGCGAATTACAGACATCGAAGGTTTGCGGGTTACTTTACCCTTGCGTACCAACGAAAAACTAATGAAAAATGTGTGTATTGGAGGCTATGCCGGATATGGTTTTAAAAACCAAAAAATAAGCTACTCGGGCTACACACAGTTTAAAATTAACGAAAAACTGAATACAATTTTCAGCATTGGCTACACCAACGATTTCAGACGAATAGATTATAATTACAATAATTTTTTGTTGTTCGAGAACCCGCTTATTTCGGGTGATATTGATATTTCAAATACAGTCCTTATTTTGAGAAAAGGGATGAAAATGAGCGAGCGCAAAGAATTTACAGCATCGATAAGTTCTGACATAAATAAAGATCTTGAGTCAAGAATTTATTTCAGGGCAAATCAGATTTTTTCAGGACCGGCATTACCAATGATGCAAAATGGAACCAACATTCCTTCCGTTTCATATCAATCTTTAACTGCTACAACACGTTTTTCGTTCGATGAAAGAACTTACGAAAATCATTTCCAACGAATTTATATTGGAGGTTTAAAGCCGGTTATTTATGCAATCGTTGAAGCCGGACAATTTCAAGCCGGTGAGAAAAGCGGAAAATTCGCCAAACTGACAGGCACTTTGAAGCAAAATGTTAAGTTTCCATTGGGCACCTGGACCTACTTGCTTGAAGGTGGTTGGCAAATCGGAAAAGTTCCTTATCCGCTACTCGAAATCCCTACCGGCGGTGAAACATTTGGCTATAGTTACAATAAATTCAGCCTAATGTACAATATGGAAAATGCTGTCGACACCTATGTTTCAATGCACAATGAACTAATAATGAATGGCTTGGTTTTAAATCAAATTCCATTGATAAAGCTGCTTAATTTACGGGAAATGTTTTCGTTTAAAATACTTTATGGCAGTTTAAGCAATTCGCATAGCAGCATTGTCGATTATCCCGATTTTTTTCAACCTCTCAACAAACCCTACATGGAAATTGGAGCCGGTGTAAACAATATTTTACGGCTTGTGTCCATACAGTCGGTTTGGCGATTGGGCAATGTAAATCAATCAATTCATTCGCGTTGGGGCATTATGGCCTGCCTGCGCGTCGGTTTTTAAGGGGTTGATTTTTTATAAAAACAGAAAATATTTTAATAAATTGATATTGGCTTTAAATTTCTTATTTATCTTTGTGAGGATAAACCAAATGTAAAAACAAAATAAACACAGCTAACAATGGAAACAAAAGAGTTAAAAATTGCAATCATCGGGGCAGGAAATATGGGCGGAGCCATTGCCCGTGGTTTATCAAGAGGAACACTCGTTGAAACAAATAAAATTTTCGTAAGCGATGTTTCCGACAAAAATCTGAACGAACTGAAAGTATTCTCTCCTGAAATATCTATTAGTAAATCGAACAAAGAAATTATTGAAGATGCTGCCATTATCATTTTAGCAGTTAAACCCTGGCTAATTGAAACTGTAGCAAAAGAGATTGCGAATAAAATTGAATACAAAAAACAAATCATTGTATCGATAGCTGCCGGAGTTAATTTCGAAAAATTAGCCGATTTTTTTGATACCGATGCTTCCATGTTCAGGGTAATTCCGAACACAGCCATCGACGTATTACAAAGTGTTTCGACCATCTCTTCTTTCAATGCTACTAAAGAACAGGAAAACCTCATTTTATCACTATTCGGGGAACTCGGTAAAGTTTTTCTTGTTCCGGAAACTCAGCTAAATGCTTTTATGTCACTTTCGTCAAGCGGGATTGCTTATGCTTTTCGATACATTCGTGCTGCAGTAGAAGGTGGAGTTGAAATGGGAATTTATCCAAATGTGGCCAAAGAAGTTGTCATACAGACTTTGCGTGGCGCCATCGAATTGCTCGAAGCCAACGATTCGCATCCCGAAGTGGAGATTGACAAAGTTACCACGCCCGGTGGCATTACCATCAAAGGACTGAACGAAATGGAAGCCAATGGATTTACAAATGCAGTCATCAAAGGGTTGAAAGCTTCGCATTTAAAATGAAATTTTTTACTCCTACTCTCTTCTGGAGAAAACGGAGAATATTATAAATGTTTTGCTTGGGAATGGAATTCCACATCAGATGAAAGAGTGAAAGAAAATATAAACACCTTAACTTCCAAAGAAGGTCTTGAAT
>JAKLIM010000126.1 GCA_022709605.1 Bacteroidota bacterium
ACGATAAAAAGCTTGAAACACGCTATATGGTAGTGAATAAAACCAGTACAGTAAAAGTCAGATTACTGGGACGGGGCGGTTTTGCTGCTTCTTTGAAACCGATAGAATAATTCATTTTTTTTAGTCACTTCGTGCATTTCATCACCGAAATGTCTAAGCAAAGAGAGGGATTTGTTATTTCTATCTGTTTTTAAAACATTATTACTTAAAAACAGAAATACTTTAGTTATAAAAGTCGGAACTTTATTACCTGTTATTTGAGCAGGAAATCGATGGGTGGATTTTCTTCAAAATATTGAAAATCCACCCTCGTTTTCTACGTAACTTATCAACACATTTAATACTATTAAAATGAAAACAAGAGTTTTTCTATTATTCGTTTTTGCAGGCTTGGTTCTTTCCGGAGCCAGGACTTTTTCTCAGGATAAAAATTTTCACATTTATCTTTGTTTAGGACAATCGAACATGGAAGGCAATGCCAAAATACAAGCTCAGGATACAGTAAATGTTAATCCACGGTTTAAAGTATTATCGACTATAGATTGCAATAATTTGAATCGGTCAAAAGGTAATTGGTACACCGCTGTTCCGCCTTTGTGTCGTTGTGGTACAGGCTTAACTCCCGCCGATTATTTTGGACGAACAATGGTTGAAAATCTTCCAACAAAAATAAAAGTTGGAGTTATCAATGTGGCTGTTGGCGGTTGTAAAATTGAATTATTCGACAAAGCCAATTATCAATCGTATGTTGAAACATCACCTTCGTGGCTGAAAAATATGGTAAAGGAATATGATGGAAATCCTTATGCTCGCTTGGTGGAAATGGCAAAAATAGCTCAGAAATCCGGTGTCATAAAAGGAATACTTTTACATCAGGGCGAATCGAATACAAATGATACACTTTGGACCAAAAAAGTAAAGTTGGTGTATGATAATTTGATGAAAGACCTGAAGCTAAATCCGAAAAAAGTGCCTCTCTTAGCCGGTGAAGTGGTAAACGCCGATCAGGGAGGAATTTGTGCGAGCATGAATACTATCATTGCAACATTGCCCACCGTTATTCCAAATTCATTTGTTATTCCTTCAAACGGATGCATCGCAGCGCAAGATCATTTGCATTTTACTGCCGAAGGATACCGCGAATTGGGAAGAAGATATGCCGCACAAATGCTTACTGTTCTAAAAAAGAAATAGAATAAGATTCTGTTTAAAAATAAGATTGGTATTGATTAAGAAGTTTGAAAATTTCTATTCATTTAATATTTGAATTTAAATTATTAATTTTAAACTGTTTTAATATCAAGCAAAGCCTTTGTCTTAATAAAAAAATTTATCACAATTAATATTTCATGAATTACATTACTCAAAAATTAATAATCACCTTTTCATTCGCTTTTGCTACATTCGGAGTCATTAACGCTACGACTCAAAATGCAAGTCTTCGAATCAATAAAGATGTTACTTTCCAAAAAGTTACCGGTTACGGTGGTTTTGTAAATAGTCCACAATTTGGTTACGGGCACATGTCCGAAACAGAAATTCGCAAAGTTTGGGGAAAAGGAAGCAATTTGGGTTTGAATATTATGCGCATTTATATACCAATTGGTGAATCAAACTGGGGGCAATGTTTATCAACAGCAAAATTGGCAAAGTCATTGGGCTTGATACTTTTTGCGAGTCCATGGTCGATGCCGGCCGAATGGAAAACCTACAATACTATCAATGCTGTATATACCGATGTGAACGGTGTGCAGCAAACTACTTCGCTCAAAGAGGAATATTACTCAAATTATGCAAATTATCTGAATAACTTTGTAAGCTATTTACGCAATAATGGTGTAGAATTAGATGCAATTTCGATTCAGAATGAGCCTGATGAAAAAGCAAGTTATGCCGGATGTATTTGGTCGCCGGCGCAAATTGCCAATTTTCTCAAAAACCACCGAAGTCAGATAAACTGTAAAGTGATTGCACCGGAAAGTGTTGGAATGTCCGATAATTATGTCAATGCTCTGTTGGCCAGCGATGTACACCCAAAATTCGATATTTATGGTGGACACCAATATGGATACGTTCAGAGTGGGTTTAAGCAATTGCAAGCCTTAGGGAAAGAAGCCTGGATGACTGAGTTTTTGATAAATTGGAATTCAAATTCAGCTGTAACTCCCCGTAATTTTTTGTGGTCGACCGATGCTTTTACTTTTTTTAATGCAGTAAATAATGCTATGTTGGCCAATACAAATGCCTGGATTCATTACGCTTCGAAGCGGTATTATGCTATGTTAGGTGACGGACAATATGGTTCTGTTACGGGCGAGACTACCAAACGCGGCTACATTCTCACTCAGTTTGCAAAATTTACAACCGGCTCAACCCGCATCGAAAGTACCTGGAACGATGCTTCAAACAAGTTGGTTGGATCATCCTATTTAACTGTTTCGGGCGACAGTGTTGTGGCTTTGATCTCAAATCCATCCTCAGATAGTTACAACCTTACCGTTGATTTGCCTTTTTATACTTACGGAGGCAACAAAATATCCACCACCGAAACGATTAATTATTCCACTGAGCCACTTGTGTTTGGCGACGAAACATGCCGTCCCAAAGTAATTATTAATCCCTCAAGTGTTACAACCATTGTATTCAAAAAAAGCAGTGTGCGTGTAGCATCTCAAATGCAGGGAAGCCGTTACAATAAAATTGAGAGTTTAGTAGTTACAAATTCCGCTTTTGGCACAAGTTACCAATTGTCCGACAAAGTTGCAACTTTTGATGTAAACCATCCATTAATTAGTTCCAATAAAACCGAAGCCAATGGATATTTGAAAATGGAAAAACTATATAATCAATTGGTTATGCGCGTAAACAGACTTACTTCTGCAGGCTCGTTTACATCAGCAAATACAACTTTGTACTATATAAATGATGCCGGGAATCTGAGTTCGAAAAATTATGGCAATTTAACGCTACCACAGAGTGGAAGTTTTGATTGGATTTTCGATTTGTCGAAAACTGCATTAACTGATGGTTGTAAAGGAATTATCGGGATTACGAACGGCAACTATACATCAGTTTTAACCCTCACTTTGGGTGATGTTTATTTGCGAATGGCCAACGAAGGTTTGTATAAATTCTCGGGTACTTACAGCAAGGGCGATAGTTATTTTCTTGATTGTTTGGAAAATAGTTTAACCAATTTGCTCGATTTTTCGTCAACAACTTCAGTAGATACTTCTCAGGATTGGAGAACTTCGGCAGCGAATAAAAATAGCATCTATTTTGTGAATTCTGCCGTTGCAAATACCAATGCTAATGTTGTTTCGGGCACTAATTGCAGTCAGTTGATGTTGGCTGATTCCGATGGTAATTTTTACACACCGACTGATTTTAATGCAATTAATGCCGGTTATACGAAAACCATCAATGGAAATGACATATTGGTTTTGCCTTTTGAGGCAACAATTCCTTCGGGAGTTGAAGTTTTTACTTTGCAATATTTGGGAAATTCGGTAAATTGTACCCCTATTCACGGAAATGTAATTCCGGCGAATACGGCAGTACTTGTAAAAGGCGTTGGAGCTTTTACGTTCACGGGTTCAGGTAAAGTTTCAACACCGCACGGTCAGAAACAGAACGACCTGAGTTTGGTATATTTGGCTCAACAAGCGCCTTCTGGAAGCTATGTACTTCAAACAGTGAATGGTGTAACAGCGTTTCATCTGGTATCAAATGCAAACGGACCGGTTGTGCCTTCATGTAGTGCATATTTTTCGGTTGTTACAAATCAAAGTTCAACTACAATACTCAATTTGAATGGCTTGTCAGCTGTAAATCAAATGTTTACGGACTTGAAAATAAAAGATGATAGAGTTTTCGATTTGTTAGGCCGACAAGTAAATCGGTTAAAGAAAAACACGATGTACATTAAATCAGGCAAAGTATTTATGTCAAATATTGATGTGGATTTAAGCACAATTCAATAGGAATAAATATAAATTACAAAAATTAAAAGATAAATAACGCCGATAATTAATACTCAAATTTAAAAAGGTCGAAAAATCGGAAATACTGAAGTTTATTTTTACTTTAATTATTTATTAGAAACCGAGTATAAGATATTTATTATCAAGATATTAAAATAACATACATTTTTATAATAACAATTTTAATAACATGAAAAGATTTTTGATTTTATCACTGATTGCAGGAATGTTCTTACAGCTTAGCAGTCAAAATTTTACGGGTGCTCCCGAAGGTTATGATATTCCGCGAACAGGAATTCTTCAGGGCAAAATTGATACCATAGTGTATAATTCCACTACCGTTGGGAATACCCGCAGGGCTTTGATTTATACACCTCCGGGATATTCCAAATCAAAAAAATATCCGGTACTTTACCTGCTTCACGGAATTGGTGGCGACGAAAAAGAGTGGTTCAATCAGGGTAAACCGCAGGTGATTTTAGATAACTTGTATGCTGATAAAAAAATTGCGCCTATGATTGTTGTTTTGCCTAACGGACGTGCCATGAAGGACGATCGTGCTGTGGGTAATATTATGGAAGGCCCAAAAGTTCAGGCATTTGCTACTTTCGAAAAAGATTTACTCAATGACCTGATTCCTTATATCGAAAAAAACTTCCCGGTTCTCAAAAATCAGAAAAACCGTGCATTGGCCGGTCTTTCGATGGGTGGGGGACAGTCGCTGAATTTCGGTCTTGGTAACCTGAATACTTTTGCGTGGGTGGGTGGATTTTCATCGGCTCCCAACACCAAATCTCCACAGGAATTGATGCCAAATGTAAAAAATGCGAAGAAAAAACTGAAACTGCTCTGGATTTCGTGCGGCGACAAAGATGGGCTGATTTCGTTCAGCAAACGTACCCACGATTATATGCTTGCAAATCAGGTTCAGCATGTTTATCAGGTAATTCCAAACGGGTATCACGATTTTAAAGTTTGGAAAATGAACCTGTATATGTTTTCGCAACTTTTGTTTAAGCCCGTAACTCCTTCATTAATTGAGAAGTACAGCAATATTCCAACTGAATAAATTTTGAGTTTCCACAACTACAAATATTCAATTTGCTCAAATAATGTAATAATAAATAATAAAAATGAAACGCCCTTACCAAAAATATCCAGATAGCTATCTGGATTAGGACACCATGGGCATAAATATATATAACAATCAGTTTACAAGTCTTATTCCCCCTTTAGGGGGTTAGGGGGCAAGTTTTAAATAAATAATAAAAATGAAACATTTAAAAATCACAATCCTGTTTTTGGCGCTTATTAGTTCGCTGAATTCGTTTGCGACAGTAAATATAACACCGCCTGTACTTCACGTGGAAGGCCGTTACCTGAAAGATACCGAGGGTAAAATTGTAAATCTGAGAGGTTTTGCACAGACCTATAGTCCGTTTTTTAACAGTTATGGATGGGATAATTACAACGTAAATGGTTGTCTTACATACAATAAAGGATTGATAGATAAGATATTATTGGCTGGTTGGAAAGTGAATTTTATGCGTTTGCACATGGATCCTTACTGGAGCAATACTCCGGGCTGCTCAGGAAGGTACGAAGGCGAGGAATGTTTTAACGAAACACGTTTCAGAAAATACCTCGACGAAGTTTTTGTGCCAATGGCAGAATACAGCGTGTCGAAAGGATTAAATATTGTCATGCGTCCTCCGGGAGTTTTTCCTGAAAAAATAATTGTGGGAGATGTTTATAATCAGTACCTTATAAAAGTTTGGAACATTGTAAGTAATCATCCGAAACTGAAAAATCATCCCAATATTATGTTCGAATTAGGCAACGAGCCCATTGATATACTTGGAACGGATGGAACTTACGGGGCGCATGGAGATGCAAAATTTGAAAATCTGCAAAAATACATGCAAGCCATTGTTGATGTAATTCGCAACAATGGAGCAAATAATATTCTGTGGATTCCGGGTTTGGGCTATCAATCGTCATATACCGGATATACCAAATACCCCATTGTAGGTCAGAATATTGGATTCGCCATACACCTTTATCCGGGTTGGTTTGGTAGTTCAAGTGGCTATTTATCGTTTCAGCGCGAATGGGACAGTTCGATTAAACCGGTGGCTGATATTGCGCCCATTATGGTTACAGAAATGGACTGGGCTCCGGCGGTATATAATTCTTCGTGGGGCAAAAGTACCACCGGAATAGTTGGTGGCGAAGGCTTTGGGGCTAATTTTAAATACATAACTGATAATTCCGAAAATGTTAGTTGGCTCATTTTTACCGATGCAGCCAAGATGGCCGAATTTAAAGATGCAGCTCCGGCTCCGGGTTTTTCGTATAATTTTCTGAATGACCCTGAAGCATGTCCATGGCAGGCATATCATTGGTACAAGGAATATGATAGTCCGACTACAAGCGCGGTGACAAACCTCGAAATTTTGGGAGGTAATTTACAACCCATTTCAAGCAATCAGCAACAATTATCCATTGGAAGTGATCTTTATACCTTGGTAAAAGCCACTTATGCTGATGGTCACACCGATTTTGTAAGTGCCAAAGCCACCTATCAAAGCAGTAATGCCTCGGTCGCTTTGGGTTCGCCGGGTAGAATCACGGCCCTCAAAGATGGATCTGCCACTGTAACCATCAGTTATGGAGGATTTCAGAAGGAAGTTTCAGTTCGGGCTTCGTATTTCTTGTTATTGGCCGAAGCGATGAATTTAACCATGTTTGGGAACAATACTTTCAATAATAATACCCGTACGCTTACTCTAACTCAATATGGGCAAGCCGGATGGACTTTTGCCAATGGCATCGATTTGTCCGGTTATAAATACCTGGTTTTCAAATTTGGGACACTTAATTACCCTTGGGGAACGCATATCCGAATTAAAGATGGCAGTACCGAATCGAAGGAATACAAATGGGAAGGTAAAAAAGAACTGATTATTGACCTGCAAAATATTACTACCGACAACGGTGCAACTATTTCTCCAAAACACATTACGGCTGTTCGGTTTTGGTCGGCAGGTGGCGATTATGTAATTGACAAAGTTTATGTGACCAATAAATCGGATGCAAGCGAAGAATCAACCGGTTTGAATAATACAATTGATGATATTTCAGAAAATGACATTGTAGATGTTTTCTCCATAACCGGAAAATTGGTGAAAAAACAGATCAGAAGGGGAGATGCAATACCGCAACTTACTAATGGTGTGTATATTATTGGTCGACAAAAAGTAGTGGTAACCGGTAATTGATAATAAAAACACAAACAATTCTACTTTGTCAAAATAAAATATGAAACCACAAAAGAACACAAAAAAATCACAAAAGGACAAAAATGTCTTTTATGAAAACAACAAAAGTAATTTTCAATATTGAAAATGATTTCTTTTGTTGACTTTTGTGTTCTTTTGTGGTTCAATTCTTCTTTTATTATAAATTTTTTTATCAAAAAAATGAAACACATACTTGTTATTTACTTTTCAATTTTTTCAGTATTTTGCTTTGGTCAGGAATTTTCCAAAAACTGGAAGGATTTGAATTATGCAGGCGATTCTGCTGTCTATCATCGATTGGATATTTATTTACCCAAAGTTCAAAAACCGACTTATCCGGTTGTGGTTTATATTTACGGAAGTGCCTGGTTTTCCAACAGTTCGAAAGGTGCCGATATGCATTCCATTGGCAAAGCATTGCTTGATGCCGGTTTTGCTGTGGTTATGCCCAATCACCGTTCGAGCATGGATGCTAAATTTCCGGCTCCGATGAATGATATAAAAGCAGCCATTCGTTTTTTGCGAGCCAATGCTGCTAAATATCAGCTTGATACAGCTTTTATCGGCATTTCAGGTAGTTCGTCGGGCGGAAATATGGCGTCGATGGCAGGAACATCGCGCAATGCAAAAATGCAAACACTTGGCAACACTACCATCGATATTGAGGGTAAGGTTGGACCGAATACAGCTTTCAGCAGTTCAGTTGATGCCGTTGTAGATTGGTTTGGACCTACGAATATGCTGGTGATGGATTCGTGCGGAGGTACTAATTTTAAACACAATGATGCAAGATCACCGGCTTCACTTTACATTGGCGGACCTATTCAGGAAAACAAGGAAAAATGTTTATTGTCCAGTCCGATTACTTATATCGATCCGAGCGATCCTCCTTTTTTGATTTTCCATGGCGATAAAGACAATGTGGTACCTCATTGCCAAAGCGAATTATTTTTTGCTGCTTTACAAAAAGCCGGGGTGCCCAGTCAGTTTTATTTAATACCCGGCGGAAACCACGGGCCAGGCGTACATGTTGATAAAAACATTCAAATGATGGTTGATTTTTTTGTAAAAAATGCGAAGAAAAAACAAACGATTTAATTGAGTTTAAAACATGAAACTGAAACAATTTTTTTTAGCAATGGTACTCCTTTCGAGCTATACAACAAAGGCGCAGGAAATACACACACTTTATTCCGAAACGATTCCGAACAGCAAAGTGATACCGGCTGAAATAAAAGAGAGTTTTGGTGGTGGAATGTACCGAAATGTTACGAATCCGACACTTGAAGTGTATCTGCCCGAAAAAGGAAAGGAAACGGGAGTTGCTATTGTAATCTGTCCCGGAGGTGGTTATAGTGTGGTTGTGTATAATGGCGAAGGAGTTTCGACGGCTAAAGAATTGGCAAAAAAAGGAATTGCTGCTTTTGTGCTTAAATACCGATTGCCCAGTGTTGCTACTATGATTGATAAATCAATCGGTCCGTTGCAGGATGCTCAGCAGGCCATTAAACTTGTACGCGAAAATGCTCTAAATTGGAATGTTAATCCGGCTAAAATTGGTATTATGGGTTTCTCAGCCGGTGGACATTTGGCATCGACCGTAGCCACACATTTTGAAAAAGCACTGATTGATAACCCGAAAGGTACAAGTTTACGCCCTGATTTTCAGATTGTAGTTTATCCGGTAATCAGTATGCAGCAAAATCTCACGCATCGAGATTCGCGAAAACAGCTTTTGGGAGAACAACCATCACAGCAATTGATTGATTTGTTTTCGAACGAATTACAGGTGAAAGAAAATACGCCACCAGCCTACATTACACATACTGCCGACGATAATGTGGTGGATGTGGACAATAGTATCAATTATTTTGAGGCATTACGTCGCCATAAAATTCCT
>JAKLIM010000127.1 GCA_022709605.1 Bacteroidota bacterium
ATCTACACAATTAGATGATAAAATCCTTTCTGTATCATTCAGAAACGCTTTTAGTGTGCATTGACAGTTTCTAAAATGCAATTCCATTAATTTAATGCTTTTTATAATGAATAAACAACCATTCAGGTTCTTTTGTTTTTTATATTTTGTTGGTTTTTAAAGTTATAGCGATTTAAAAATTTAATGTCAAGGTTAAACTTCTATAAACTGCTAACTGCATAATGATGAGATAAAAACGATTAAATATCTGATTGTTTGACTTGTAAAATTACAGAAGACAATTATTAATGTTCAAGAAGTTATAAATTTGATAATTGTGATTAACATTTTGCAATTAAGTCTTGCGCAATTCCGATTTTTTTTATATATCTTTGCATCTCGAAAATATTTATCCTCAAGCATCGGGCTTAACAAGCATGAAAAAAGTTAGTAAAGTATTGTACATTTCTCAAGAAATTTTTCCTTATTTACAAGAATCTGAAATTTCAAATATGGGTAGATATCTTCCTCAGGCCGTACAGGACAGAGGTAAAGAAACCCGTACTTTTATGCCCAAATTCGGTGCAGTAAATGAACGCCGGAACCAACTTCACGAAGTAATCCGATTGTCGGGAATGAATTTAATAATTGATGATACAGATCATCCGTTAATTATTAAAGTTGCTTCTATTCAGGCAGCACGTATGCAGGTGTATTTTATTGATAATGAAGATTATTTTCATCGTAAAAACACTGTAAAAGATGAAGAAGGCGAAGAATACGATGACAATGACGAGCGTACAATATTCTTTGTAAGAGGAGTAATGGAAACCGTGAAAAAACTTCGCTGGACACCTGATGTTATTCATTGTCAGGGTTGGATGAGCGCTTTGGCTCCACTTTATATCAAAAAAGCCTACAATCAGGATCCTTTTTTCAAACATTCGAAAGTAGTATATTCAGTATTCGATGACGAATTTAAGAAACCCTTTCGCCCGTTGTTTGCCGAGAGACTTTTGCTCGAAGGTATTGAGAAAAAACATGTCACTCACGTGAAAGACAAAGAAATAGATTTTGCGGCGCTTTCAAAACTTGCTATTGATTATTCGGATGGTGTCATTCAATCCAGTTCAAAAATTAATCAGTCGGTTCTGGATTATGTTACAACCAAAAAATTAAAATTTTTACCTTACAACAATGTTGAAGATTATGCCGATGAATATCTTGCATTTTATGATAGTCTTTAATAAATTTCCACAAAATAATTAATGTATTTTCCCTTCAATTTATTCGTTAAATAATGAAATCTAAATTATTTTTCCTTACATTCTTATTGTCAATTCTGACTATTTCTTGTACAGATGATATTACGGATATGGGTTCAGGAATTCAACCATCCGGAGACAAAATAGTTGTATTTGCTGACGCATTTTATCTCGAATCTGAAAATTACTTTGTAGAGAATTTTACTTCACGTCCCGATTCATTTTTGTTAGGAACGTATTACGATACAAAATTTGGTACTACACATGCCGATATTTTAGCACAGTTTCAACCACCCCTCGGATTTTCATATCCAAAAAATGCAGTGGCCGATTCAGCTAAATTATCTATGTATTACACTTCGTGGTTTGGATTTCAGTATTCACCCATGGAAGTGAAAATATACGAAATGAACAAGGGAACTTTTCAATATACAAAGGATTATCCATCAGATATTAAAATTGAAGACTATAGTGATAAAACTTTATTGTTGAAAAGTCGAATTTTCTCGCCAAAAGATGCTGTGTTAACGCGGAGCGATGAAACTTCAATTCATTTTAAATTTCCAGAATCATTTGTAAAGGAGCGGTTTTCGCCTGTATTGAAAACTACATACAATTCGAATACGGATTTTCTGAATTTTTTCAAAGGGCTATACATTACTACCGATTTTGGTTCAGCAGCAATGTTATATGTGAATCAAATTGACTTCAAATACTATTTTCACTACACGTATGCGACTGAAAATGGAATTGATACCGTAAAATCTTATGTAGTATACCCGGCAAATTCTGAAGTTCGACAGGTTAATCGTGTTTATCATCCTGACAAAGAATTAGTAAGACAAAAACTCACAGCACGTCCTGAAGTTACTTTTGTTTCGTCTCCGGCCAATGTTTATACACGGGTAAAATTACCTTTGAAAGGCATGAAAGAGAAAATGAATGTGGCTGGAAAAAAACTGACAGTGAATAGTGCGTTGGCCCGGTTTTATGTTGAGGATTTGGATGTGGATACCGTTGATCATAAACTGGTTAGTAATTTAATGATTATCAAAGAATCTTCTTTCGATCGATTCTTCAGTAATGGTGAATTGCCTTCAGATACTTGTGCTATTCTTGGATCATTTGCTTACTCAAAAGATGATGCAAACGTTTTAACATATTATTACGCATTCGATTTAGCTAAATTTGTTGCCACTCAATTATCGACTAATACCGCATTGCCGGACAATATGAACATGCTGTTGGTGCCTGTTTCGATAACGTACGATAGCAGCGGCAATATGCTCGAAGTGAAACAACAGAACCTAATGAATTCGGTTACGCTTTGTTCGGGCAAGCATCCTACTAAGCCGATAAGACTTAATGTAATGTACAGTGGATTTTAAAAATATATTTGCAATAAAAAAAGCAGCAAATTGATTTGCTGCTTTTTTTATGCTTATTTTTGTCTGATAAAAATCTGAATCGGAGTGCCTGTGAATTCATATTTGGCACGTATTTTATTCTCCAAAAACCGCTTGTATGGTTCTTTTACGTATTGGGGTAAATTGGCAAAAAATATAAATGTCGGTACTTGTGTATTGGGCAACTGTGTAACGTATTTAATCTTCACATATTTACCTTTTAAGGCCGGTGGCGGATATTTCTCAATAAGTGGTAACATGTACTCGTTGAGTTTTGCTGTAGGTACTTTACGGTATTTATTTTCGTAAACCTGATCAGCCATTTCCAACACTTTCAGAATCCTTTGTTTGGTTATCGTCGACGTAAAAATTATTGGAAAGTCAACAAATGGTGATAATCGTTCGCGAATACCTTTTTCAATATTCTTGATATCGTTTGCTTCTTTGTTTTCAATTAAATCCCATTTGTTTACACAAACTACGATTCCTTTTTTGTTTTTCTGAATCAACGAAAATATATTCAAATCCTGACTTTCGATGCCGCGGGTAGCGTCAAGCATAAGTATACAAACATCCGAATTTTCGATAGCGCGTATCGATCGTACAACCGAATAATATTCCAGGTCTTCGTTTACTTTTGCTTTTTTTCTGATACCTGCTGTATCTACCAAATAAAAATCGTGTCCGAACTTGTTAAAGCGCGAATAAATTGAATCACGGGTTGTACCTGCTATTTCAGTGACAATCGTTCGTTCTTCGCCAATAAAAGCATTGATAATGGAGGATTTACCAGAATTTGGTCGACCTACAACAGCAAAGCGCGGTAATTCATCTACAACTTCTTCGGTATTTTCGTTTTTAAAACTTGCACATAATTTGTCAAGTAAATCACCTGTTCCCAGTCCGTTAAGTGCCGAAACCATAAAAGGTTCGCCCAACCCGAGTTTGTAAAATTCGGCGGTTTGGTATTGCCATTCGAAAGTATCAGCTTTATTCGACACCAGAATGACCGGTTTGTCGGTTTTGCGTAAAATGTGGGCAACTTCCAAATCGAGGTCGGTAATGCCGTTTTGAATATCCACTGCGAAAAGAATAACATCGGATTCTTCCATTGCAATTGTCACGTGTTTTTTGATTTCTTCCTCAAAAACATCATTCGATTTATTCACCCAACCTCCTGTGTCAATCACTGAGAATTCTCTGCCTTCCCATTCGCATTTTCCGTACTGACGATCGCGCGTTGTTCCGGCTTCTTCGTTTACAATGGCTCTGCGGCTATTCGTAAATCTGTTAAAAAGAGTCGATTTTCCTACATTTGGTCGACCGACTATTGCTACAATATTTCCCATTTTAAATTTGTATATCTATTAAGTTTAGATATTTACATTCCATTTTCTATCATTGGAAGAATTTTCACAAATTCCGCCATTGGGTGCAAATATTTTGTTTGCAAAGGTACTCAAATTATTCGAATGGGGGAAATGTAGTTGTTAATAAACGGGGAGAATGATAATTTGATCACCAATTGAATTGACGGCTATTGGCTTTTTTAGCCCTTGGTTCACATTAAATATTTATGAAATTTTGAATACCGGGTGAACCAGTTTGTATAAGAAAATTGGACGTTCATATTCTAAAAACCGGCTCTTAATTTGTATTTTTTAAATAGGATTAAAAATTATGTTTTGTAAATATCTGAATGTTTATTGTGTTTGGGGCATAAAAAAACCACTTACAAAATGAATTGTAAGTGGTTGATTTTCAACTGTGGGCGTTGACGGATTCGAACCGCCGACCCTCTGCTTGTAAGGCAGATGCTCTGAACCAGCTGAGCTAAACGCCCTTTTTGTTATTGAATTTTTGTCTGTGCTTTTCTTCTAAAGCGTTGCAAAGATACGGCTTTTTTTGTATTCTGCAAATATAAAAATAGGTTTTTTTGAAAATAATTAAAAAACTTTTTTCCTGTATCTGTTGCTACATAACAATAGTATTGAAATTCAATAATATAGTGTTTTTTGTAAAATGAAATTCTTTTTTAATTTTCATCATACAACCTTTACAAGTAAAAAAAAAGTCCATCAATTTAATGATAGACTTTAATTTTGCACTCAGGGAACTTCATTTTTTAATAATACAATTACTTAGAATTTATAATTTAATCCAAAACTGATCGTTAAATTGTTTTTCCGGATAAAATTATAAGCATAGATCAAACTGTTGTAATCGTCTTTTGTATTGCTTAACACGAAATTGTCTTTTTTATTGGCCATGTTCGACACAGCGTAATAATATCCAACCTTAAGCGAAGCAAAAAGTCTTTGATTTAATTTGTAATTTGCTCCAATGTTGGCAAATGCGCCGTAATTCAATACAGGGAGCTCCAGAGCTTTGGTTTGCGAAGGAATGGAGAATGTTCCAAAATCGTAATAGCGATCGAGCAGGACCTGATCATATTGATCGTAGTAGCCTTTATAATTTGCCTGCGCCACGCTCGAAGTTGTGCTTTTATCAAACAGATAAAAGATTTTAGCTCCAATGGTTGATTCAATGCTTAATCTATTGAATAAATAGTAATTCATTTTGAAACCTACTGGTAGATACAGGAATTTTAAATCAATATTTTCGTTGATGCCTTTCAATTCCACTCTTCTTAAGTAATTGTCTCCGTCACTGTCAGCAGCTTCGTATTCATGACCTTCATTTGAATAATCACCCGAAAATTTAATGTTATTTTGTTCGTATCCAACACCCAAATTCAAAAAATAATACATTCTGCCTGATCTCACAATTTTTTTATTAAAGTCAATCCCTAAACTGTAACCCGTGTTTGTGGTTTTGATATTTTGCAACGAAGAACTGATTTCATTTGGCGAAGTAAATGAATAACCGGGCAAAGAATTATACTGAAATGTGAACCCAACATCAGATTTATAATTCAGAATATTCAGGTAATAAATACTTTTATCGGGGTTTGCTGAATTATCAGTTTTAAAATTCAGAAAACCATCATACGAATCGATGGTAATGACTTCTTGTGGATTGGCTATTCCGGGCAAAAAAACGACAGGTTTTTTATCATTTTTTTCTGTAACTAACGGTTCACCTTCAACAAATAGTTTTTCAATATCCGGACCAGAATTTTTTAAATTCATATTTAGAATTGAAAAATCCATAACCGGATTAACTGCGGTGATTTTATTTATTCTGCAATCAATTTTTTCAGGATTATCCGTATTAACCAGAACGTCGATAATTAGTTCAAAGTTTTTTTCAGGATAAACAAATCCATTCCAGTTAGTGAAAATCATTTTTTTATTTAATCTGACTTTCGAAATATAAATATTATTCGCTAAAAACTTCAGTGTATCCATAAATTGCATTTCTGAAAATGCGACTGTGAAATCTGTTTTAGTTTCTTTATTTTGAATAATTTTAAAATACTGTCCGGGAGTAACTTCCTGTCGATTATTGTAAGGTAAATAATCATTGTAGATCAATGCCAAATCTGTAAATAACGAATAAAACGATAATTCGCTTTTAGAATCACTAAAAGTGCAGGTTGATTCATATTTTTGAATCAGGTTTATTATATTATCATTTATTCTACGGTTCAAATTTGGCTTAGTCACCTCTTTTGAGAATATACTTTGCGAGAGAAAGACTAAAAGTCCAAAGATAAATATTTTCTTCATAAATTATTTTATTACCAGTTTTTCGGTTGTAATATTATCGTTATCAATTATTTGAATTAGGTAAACTCCCTTATCCATGTCAAGTTCAATCCTGTTATTGAGTAACATCACCTCATTAATCGTATTTTGATAGAGAATACTACCCGACAATGAATAGATTCGAATGTCCACATGATTATTTTCTTTAAATGACGTTTCAATGTTTACAAAATTTCGAGCCGGATTAGGATAGATCAGGTATTTACCTGCTATTGAAGGCATATTTTCAACATTATTTGGATTGAAAGTTGAAACCGTTTTACACTTTACATTTTCATTGTAATAAGTAACAACCCAATAGCTGAAATTATTTGTATCAATTACGGTATTTGTATGTGTTTTATAATCAACATAGCGTCTGTCTGTATCCGGAATTGTGTCTGTTTCGTTGATATCCAACAGCGATGTATAACCCCAACGGTAATGAATACTGTCGCCTTTTTCTTTTGTTATCAGAATATTTGATACCCCTTTTTTAATGATCTCAGCTCTGTCAGGTGCTTTTGCAGTTAGTTTTTCAATCATGAAATCCTGACTGTGTTTAAATCCTGTGTTTTTCACTGTTTGAGTAATGGTAATTTTCACTGCGGTGATGGGTTCCAAATTCCATTTTACTGAAATTTTATTCACGTTTATACTGTCTGATTCAATTTTACCACCACTTACACTCCATTTATAGTCAACTTCAGGGTTAGTAGCGTCGGTAAAAGAATAATCTGCGTTTTGATTCGAACAAACACAAGTGTTACCAATTAACTGTTTTATATCAATTAATATTGGGTTAATAAATACTTCCGAAGTGTCCGAAATTACGGTACCACATCCAAAATCAGAAATGGCTATTACCCTGTAATAAGTAGTGGTTATCAACGATCCTGTAGTATAACTCAACCCTGAAGCACCACTGATAGGCGTAAAGGTGATCTTATCAGTCGATTTCTGCCACTGATACGTGAATTTACCATCACTTCCACTAGCCGGCGTACTAATCGTTATTACAGTAGGCCCTGCATTGTTGTATATTTGCGAATGCGGGAATAATTGTGGTACAGTGGTTTCAGGTAAAACTTTTACAGTAATAATATTAGTGAAAGTTGTATTGTTATTAGAATTCACCGAAAGTCTGTAGAATTTTTTACCAACAGTTTTAATTGGAGTATATTCATTGGAAACTGCACCTTCAATATTTTTAAAAGTCACACTGTCGGTACTTTCTTGCCAGAGGTAACTATAAGTGCCATTTCCTCCGGTAGGAGTTGTAACTTGTTGTAATTTACTGAGTGTGCCTGTATTACAAATGGTTTGGTTTGCGCCAATTGTACCTGCCTTAAACTGATCGTTTACAAAAACCGTTGCAGTATCCGAAATTACAAACCCACATCCGAACTCAGAAGTTGCAACCACACGGTAATAAATTGTATCTGACAATAATTCGGTCGTGTAACTCAAACCTGAAACGCCGCTGATCGGGGTAAACATGATTTTGTCATCCGATTTCTGCCATTGATAAATGAAATTGCCATTTCCGCCACCGGCAGGTGTTCCAACTGAGATTGTAGCCGAGGCATTGTAAAATACCAATTGTGTTTTAGGCGACAATTTAGGAGCTGTTATAACCGGTAATACATTGATTGTTATGATATTAGTGTAAGCTGTAATATTTTCAGATTTTACTGACAGTCGGTAGAATTTCTTGCCGGTTGTTTTTACCGGAAGATATTCATTGGTCACAGCAGTTTCAATATTCGTAAATGCCACACTGTCTGTACTTTCCTGCCAGAGGTAAGCGAATGTTCCATTTCCTCCCGAAGGACTTGTAATTTGTTGCAAATTGTTAAGTGATCCTGAATTACAAATGGTCTGGTTTGCACCAATTGTGCCTGCCGATAATTGATCATTTACATAAACTGTTGCTGTATCTGAAATTACAGAACCACAACCAAAATCTGAAGTCGCCACCGCACGGTAATAAGTTGTAACGGCAAGAACTTCGGTTTGATAACTTAGCCCTGAAGCATTGCTGATAGGAGCAAAGGTGATTTTATCAGTAGATTTCTGCCATTGGTAGGTGAATTTACCATCGCTACCCGTAGCAGGAGTACTGATTGAAATTGTAGTTGCAGTATTCGTATAAATTGCCTGAGTTTTTGGCGTCAATTTAGGAGCCGTGATCATTGGCAAAATATTGATAGTGACAATATTAGTGTATACAGTTACATTATCAGATTTCACCGACAAACGGTAGAATTTTTTACCGATAGTTTTTACCGGAATGTATTCATTTGTTACCGCAGTTTCAATATTTGTAAATGCCACACTGTCAGCGCTTTCCTGCCAAAGATAAGTAAATGTTCCATTTCCGCCGGCAGGACTTGTAATTTGCTGCAATCTGTTGAGTGAGCCTGAATTACAAATCGTCTGGTTTGCTCCAATCGTACCTGCCGATAATTGATCATTTACAAAAACACTTGCTGTATCGGAAACTACAGTACCACATCCAAAATCAGACGTTGCCACAGCACGGAAGTAAGTGGTATCGGTAAGCGCTTCGGTTTGATAATTTAACCCTGAAGCAATGCTGATAGGAGTAAAGTTGATTTTATCAGTAGATTTCTGCCACTGATAGGTAAATTTACCATCACTACCCGAAGCAGGAATGCTGATTGATATTGTAGTGGCCGTATTGGAATAAATCGACTGAGTTTTAGGCGATAATTTTGGGGCTACAATAACAGGCAAAACGTTGATAGAAA
>JAKLIM010000128.1 GCA_022709605.1 Bacteroidota bacterium
CGTAACCGGCACGAAATTTCAAAAGATTAATTCCACTCAAAGCACTCATGAATTTTTCCGAAGAAATAAGCCACGCTCCATTGATTGATGGAAAAACACCCCAACTATGACCAAACAAGTTAAAACCGCTTTTTGTCTCGGTTCCAAATCGGGAAGAACCATCGATTGATAGCACTGCATTTAAGAAATAACGATTATCGTAACTGTAATCAACATTTGCGTAATGCGAAATTGACTTTCTTAAATTGTTTACCCCATCCGTCAACAGATTTTTGAAACCTCCTACCAGATTGTTGGACGAATTATTAAGCGAATTATGACCTTCAACATAATCGGATTCGAAATATTCGTAGATATAACGTGTTCCAATAAAGGCATTTATACGATTAAACTCATCCAGTTTCTTCTGATAATTCAAACGGGTATCACTGAAAATCGAATTATTTCGCATCACCTGACTCATTCGGGCATTGTACGAATTTCCAATTCTTTGGATAAAAACCGGAGTTGAATAAAGGTAAGGACGATAATAATCCTCGTTGGTTTTATTCAGGTTATAATCAAGTTGTTCCGTCAATGTAAAGTTTGGCGTAATTTGAATAACTGGTTTTATACCCACATTGAAACGATATTGTTTCACCGTATTATTGGCAAATTTTATAACTCCACCCGGATTTCCTACATCAAAAATATCAGTAAAAGTATATTCTGAAGTTTTATCGCCCAATGATGTGTAATTTGTTGGGCTTAAAAACGGTGATTTGATCAAACTGAGCCATGTAGGTGATGTATAAGCATTTACACCATCATCAATCACTCTGCGATTGATGCTTGCAATGCCGATATTAATTCCAAGCGTTATGGCTTTAGTCATGCTGACATCTGCATTCAAGCGCATATTATACCGTTGAAAATCAGTTGATTTAACCACACCATCGTTTCCGGTATATCCCAACGAGAAATAATAAAGTGCTTTTTCGTCGCCACCGTTTACATTTATCGAATAATTGGTCGAAACACCATTTTGATAAATCTCATCGTTCCAATTGGTATTATTATGATATAATTTATAGGTTGAACGCATTGGATCATCATTGAGATACGGTAATTGAGCAATTTCATTGTTGGTTAATCCGGCACTACCCAAAATTTCGGACACGTAAATTCTGTATTGATCTGCATTCATTACGGGCATTGTTTGCGGACTTGTGGTGATTCCGGTAACAATATTCAGATTAATTTTGGTAGCCATATTGCTGCCTCTTTTGGTTTTAATTTGTACAATACCATTCGAAGCTTTACTTCCATACACCGAAGTACCGTCTTTTATAACTGTAATACTCTCAATATCTGTAATATCAATATTCGTAAGCGGATTCGAGAAAAATCCATCGTGGATTGACGATACATCATACAGGTTATTCCAAATCACTCCGTCAATAATATACAATGGTTGCGCATTGGCATTTATCGAATTTAAACCCCGGATAAAAAGTGATGAACCCATGCCCGAAACGGCAGATCGTTTAATATTTCTGACATCGCCTCCAAGTTCCGATAATAAAATATCGTCGGGTGACACAACTTCTGAAAATCCGATTTTATTAATTCCTTTTATCGAAGATGTTAGTGCAGAGTTATTTACACTTCCGTTTAAACCATCAATTAGTTTATAATAATTACTAAAAACGTCGGGGTAAAGTTTAATAATCAGAGAATCATTACCCTGAACCGGATATTCACGTATGCTGTAATCGAATGCATTCACCTGAATCACATCGGTTGCGGTAGTATTTAATAACCTGAAAACGCCTTTTTCGTCACTTACAGTCGATAGATTTTTATATAAAACCGAAATCTGTGCAGCAGCAATTGGTTTCCCGGTATTAGCATCCAAAATAACACCTTTTAAAATGTTTTGCGGGTTAACTGATTTATTTTGAGCCTTTAAATTATTTTCAGGATAAAACATAATTAGTACCAACAAAGCACAGATTTTAATAAAAAGGTTTTTACTTCTGTTCATGTTTGAAATATTTATATCATTTTTTCTCATACTATCTGAATAATTTTGCATTGGCTTATTGTACAGGTTCCAGTATAATGTAATCGACTCTGAAAGTACGATTGAAAAGTGCTGTTTCTGTGATTTTCACTTCGTTTTTCACCTTTAGTTTCATGGTAATATTAGCCGATTCCGATTTATCTTTAATTATATTGCAATACGGAAAAGTAAATTGAGTAACATACATTTTAGTAATTTCAGAACCTTTTGAGGTAAAGGTTGCACCAAGTCTGTTGGGTAATGTAACTGTGTTTTTAGAATCAACGGCTGCATCAACTATGGCAACTCCGGTACTGTTGAGGTACGAAAGGTAAAAACTCACTTTGTAGGGTTTTGTATTGGTTTCGGTAGCTATATTGGAAGGTACAAACACACAATACACATTGTATTTTCCCGATAAAGTATTGGGAATAGGGAATGTTACTTCATTTTGAGTGGTATTACTTGCCGTGGTTGGTTCAACTACAAGGTATTTCGAATCCGAAACATTCGCTTTGAAAATTGACCCTAAACTTGAACGAACGTACAAATTGGCATATTTATAATTCCTGCCGTAATCTGAATTTTCACCTTCAATTTTGATCGGTTGTTGCCACGATTCTGCTGCTTTAAACCGAATTGAATCGGTGGTATAAACCAGACCGTTACTCAACTGATTTTTGGTAGCTTGCTCAAATAAATATCCGGGGTTACGGAAAACACTCCCTGTTGTCGAAATAATTGAATCGAAAGCCATTGGATCATTGATTACATTTCTGAATACCAGATTTTTTACCAAAGCCAATTGTGCATTGAGTCTTTGCTTTTCAGAACCATCCGGTCCGAAAGTTTTATATCCGTTTTTTATCTGATTGTAAGCTTTTATCCAGGCTGTATTGGTAGGAACAATGGCTGTATACGTGCTGTCCTCCAGGTGCAATTGACCAATTTCATTCAATACTTCGTTGGTAAATGTGATAACAGAATCGTAAATCGATTGACCATGATCGTTCGTTCCGATTTCGACACTTGCATTAACATCAAATTCGTATTTACTTTGCGAATACAAATAATTTTTAATCGAATCAAGGTCTTCACCTTTTCCGATAAACTCCCATATATTGCTTAAATAAGGGATATAGCCTTCAATCGTATGAAGCAATCCGTTGGAAACAGCGATGTTACTCCGGTCAATTAACAAAGGTTTTCCCCCAATTAAAAAACCATCTCCGTTTTGTTTAAATGTTACAAATTTCTTTGCCAACATATAAATTGTTTTCGTATTTATGCCGGAAGTCGAATTCGAAAAACGGCTGATATGATTTTTTACAATTTCGGTAATTGCCAAAGTATCAGCCAAATTTAAACTCTGAAGACTGCTGTTTACAGGAGCCCAAACGGTGTAAGTTTGCGATTTACTCAATATAGAATCATAACCCGCTATTTCAATCATTTGGGTGAAAATGCTTAAATCCGGCTTTGATTTAATGTATTGATATAAATTTAAATCACTCCTCTCACCTTTCACTTCATTGTAATGTTCGTCCCATTTTTCATTGCATGACGTGAAAGTGATGATCAAAGCTATTATTGAAAAAAGATGTTTTATTTTCATTTTCTTATTATTAAACCCCCTAATCCGTCAGCTGACGGAGAATAGAGAGAAGTTAGCATTTTTATAATCATTCTCTTAATGGTGATGTTTTTTATCAATCAATACCTTCAGATTCAATTATTTCGAGCGGTACAAATTCAAGAAAATCCATCATAAACTGACCTTCGCGCACGGCTTTTACCGAAAATTTATGCGTTTCCGATTTCGAAAATGTGTAAACACCTAAAATTCGGCGGATGGATTGTGCACTTTGGCGTGCAACTTTTTTACCGTACCATACCCCCAAAATATCTTTGTAGGTGTTTGGTCCTTTCATGTAACCACGGTTTCGCATCATTTTGTCATTCTCAACACCGTAAATTTTAACGCCCTGTGCATCATAACCAAAATCTTCGAGATTTGATCCCGGTTCTTCGTAACCAATTAACGGATCGTTGGCTAAAATTCTTAAATCGAGTGGAATACCACATGGATAACCGTCCCAATACAACTGCGCTGCCCCACGTCCACCGGTAGGTTGGTAACTGAACCTTATTTCGTAAGTTCCGGCCGGAATGGGCGGTGTTTCCATCGTAAAGTCGTACATCCCTTTCAGATAAATTTCGTCACCCTGATAATCCAAATAGCCTCCATAAGCATTCAGATAACAAAATCGGGTTGATTCACTACACTTTAACCTGTCGATGTAACCTTTGGGGAAAACCCACGAGCGACATTTAGCCGGATTATAATAGCGCATGTTATTATTGGTCAATTCAGGGAAAAACGAAGCAGCATCCATGCGAATTCGTTTGCTCGACAAATTGCCGGCTACATTTACATCGTATATCAGAATTTTATCAATTTCGTGATAAACTCCATTGATAGCATCGTTGTCTTTATTGGTGGCAACTATACGAACTACATCACCGGTTTCAGTCGACTTATTTATCAGATTTGTTTCGCCCGAAGATCTTTCTTTTTTAATTTCCATCAAAGTACCCGGACACATTGTTTCGATATATTCGTACATATCAAAGGTTTTTATCATGTGGTCGGTATCGTAATCATCAATAAACTTCGAATAAGTAAGTTTCTTATTGATAAGATGATATGCAATAAATTTATTCAGACTGTTCCGTGGATCGGTAATATCGGTAACATTAGCATCCGATTTGGTTTCGTGATAAACATTGGCATTGGCATAAGCAATCAAATCGTTCAGATTATTGATATTATACTTCGTTTTGAAAGTAACATCACTTTCCATGAGGGCTGTATAACCGAATTTTTTCGAAACGGGCAATTCATCTTTTGAACCACCACCCTGAATCCAGGTTACATCTATATAACTGTAATTATCAGGATCGTACGACTCATCTACTGTCAACTCCATCTTCTTCCAAAGACCTGTTTTCGTAAGTGCTTCATTGAATATTCTGAAATTTTCATCGTTCGAAATTGCCTGAACAATGGTCAGTGTTGACGGATTAAGCACTTCATCAATGACATGAATAATGCCATTGCTCACTTCAATGTCTTTGGTAATTATAGCCGAATTTTCATTTACAAAATAGACGAGATTGTTATCGACCGATCTCGACGAAGTGGAAACAAACCTGTCACTCATGGTGAGATAAGGCATTAATCCATCAATAAATTCGTCGGACGTTACCTGATAACCTTTGATAAGATGGTCATATACAATTCTTTTCAGTGTATCGGCTGTAAAACCTTTGAGTGATGATTTTCCTTTTGAAGCATAAAACTTCAACATGGCTTCATTATCAGGAGCAAAAATGGTATAATTTCCATACGCATTTATCAAACCCATCACTTCAGTTGTATCGAGCAATTTTTTAAATTCTGAAAATTGATCGGGCCGTTTTTCGAGATATTCACCCATCATTTCGTCGGTGAACGTATTAATGTTTGTCGGCTCATCGATGCAGGAAACTGCAAAACCCAAAAACAAGGCGAACATCGTCAGTTTAAAAACGTTGGGTAATTTAATATTCCAATTTATATTTTTTTTCATGGCTTCTATTTTTTTCAAATTATTTCAAAAAATCAGAATTTTCGTAAAATGGATTTTGTACAAGGTTAGGATTAATTTCCAGTTCATTTTTAAGAATCGGAAAATACAAACCATTCATAATTGACATTTTCTTAATTTGCATATTATCGCCGGTAAGTTTTGGACTGATGTAAGCAAGCATTGCTGTGGCGTCCTTATTTCGTCTCACCAATCGCATCAAATCAAACCAGCGTTTGCCTTCGAACAACAATTCGCGTTGGCGTTCGCGCAAAACGAGTTTTTCCATATCGCCTTTATTATTGTAATTAACAAAAGAGAGAGAATCGGCTGTCAGATTGGAGCGAAGGTAAGTTTTATTCACCATTCGCAACGCTTCCTTCAAATCATTTTCGGATCTGTTCAGTTGCACCAATGCTTCTGCCCTCATAAGTACGATATCAGCCAGTCTGTAAATTACCCAGTTAACGGTAGTAGCCGACGGACGATAGCGTGGTGTGAAAGTCTCATCTGCATTTTCGATACACTGTATAAGTGCGTATTTGTAAATGGAATATCCATTCCCATTCGAAGTTGTTCCTATAAAATTTGATTCGCGAAGGTCTTTGGTACTTTCTTTCACAGCCGATGCAGCATATCTGAAAGGACTGAAAAGGCCGGTTTTTCCCAAATAAGCAGGAAAACTCAACTCACCATAAGGATTTCCGGCATTTCCATAGAAAATATTCGCCGATCTGTTGTATTGTATTTCTTTATTATATTGTAATTCGAAAATACTTTCGATGGAATTGCCGGTAAAGAAAACCGAATTCAACAATTTTTCACCTTCAACAAGTTCGAGTTTTGGATCCAAAATAATTTTATCGCACATATCAACACAATTTGCAAATTGCTCGTCCCACAAATAAACATCGGCAAGGAGCGCATATACAGTGTTTAATGTTACACGTCCTTTGTTGTAAGCACCTTTTCCATAATCTAATCGTGCATATTGTCTGGCTGTAGTTAAATCTTTGATAATCTGATCAATAATTTCACGTTCGGTCGATTTTGGAACATCATAATTTTGTGTATCACTAATGCTTGGTTCCAGGATTAATGGCACTTCGTGAAAAGCCCGTACCAGATAAAAATAGCACAATGCCCTGATTGTTAATGCTTCTGCTTCGTAAGTATGTAATTTGCTTTCGGTAAAATTTTGATCTTTCAACACAACTTCCGGAGCAAAATGCAGAAAAGTATTACAATAATTGATGACAGAATAATAAGAGCCCCAATTGGCATAACTATTTGTAGGAGTTAGATTTACACCTAATATTCTTAAAATATCCGATCTGGAACTGTTACCTTCAACTACATTATCCGAGCGTAATTCGCCCCAAACAACCATGCGCTCCACACAGTCATCGAGTAACAATCCACGATAGCACGACGAAAGTACTGCTGTAGCCTGCGATTCGGTCTGCCAGAAATCCTCAAGAACCACTTCACTTTCGGGCCGCAAATCGAGCCAGTCTGTACAAGAGGAAAATGTAGATAGTAGAATTATTGAAATAAATATATTTATCTTTTTCATGATTTTTTTCATTTTTAGAGTCCAACAGTTAAACCAAATGTCATGTCTTTCGAGCGAGGTGTTTGTCCCCAGTCTTTACTTACTCCCAACGACCCATAATTTACTTCCGGATCGACACCGGTATATCTGGTAATTACAAATAAGTTATTGAATGTCAGATACAAATTCACTTTATCAATTTTGAACATTTTTAATTTTTCTTTGGGTACAGAGTAATTAAAAGTCAAATATTTAAATCTCACAAATGAACCATCTTCCACAAATCTGTCGCTGCCTAACCAGTTTTTTCCATATTCGTACAATGCCCTCGGAATAACAGTGTCGTCACCATCTTTACGCCAACGCCAGTTAGTGGCAATGCTCTGATTATTGGTCGAATACATATTTTCGGAAACCATTCGTGCTGCATTTACAATCTTATTCCCTACCCTGTAGTTAAAAAAAGCTGTACACGAAAAACTTTTGTATCGCAACGTAGGTCCAAAACCACCGTTGAATAACGGATTAGAATTGCCCAAATATACAATATCAAGTTCATCGATATTTCCATCGTGATTAACATCCTGGTACTTAGCATCGCCACCCCTGAATTCGTAAGGTAAACCACCGTTTTTTTCGCCAAAATTAAAGTACATTGGCAATGGTTCTCCATTTTCGTCAAAAATCACTTTATCATTTTTGTTGCGGGCTACCGGAGCATCTTCTTGTGTACCGGCTTTGTATTTGTCATATTTATAAACGCCCAGGTATTTAAATCCATAGATCGATCCAAAAGAGTTACCTTCCTGAATACGTGTAAGATACGAACCATTTTCGTAATCATAATCACCATTGTACGAGTTAAGAATCGATTCCTTTAAATCAACAATTGTATTTACCGAATTGGAAATATTAAACCTGAAATCAATGCTGAAATTTTTAGTACTGTATAATTTATTACCATACAAGTTTACTTCCCAACCGTCGTTATTCATTATTCCGGCATTCTGATAGGACAATTCACTAAATCCTGAAGAATTTGGAATGCCCACCTTCGGAAATAATAAATCTTTGGTTTGCTTGTGATAAAAGTTCAAATCAAGCACTAATTTATCCTGAAAAAATCCAATATCAGCACCATAGTTAAACGAAGATGTTGTTTCCCATCTTAAATTATCCAAACGAATAGAAAGCGGACGTTGTGCGGTCATATCAATATAGCTTCCAAAATCGCCGTAGCGACTGTAATGCAGGTATTCAAAACTTGGTGGATTGCCGGCGAGTCCATAACCCGGACGAAATGCCAACATGCTCAACCAGCTTTTTGTACTTTGCAAAAAAGGCTCATCGGTTGCAATCCATTTAAGCGAAATACCCGGAAAATTTCCATATTTCATGCCGGCGCCAAATTTTGTGCTTCCATCCCTGCGAAGGGTGGCTGAAATCACATAACGCGATTTATACGAATAATGCGCTCTGGCCATCATTCCCAACGATCTCCATTGCGAACGGTTTGTGTAATTTGCCCATAAAAATCCTTGCGAAGAAGGTTCGTCGGCATCGGCCGAAGGTAAACCCGAAGATACAATGCCCTGATAAGTTGATCGTCCATCGGTAGTTTGAAATGAACCGTAAAGCAACAGGTTGTGATCTTTATTTTCAAATTTTGGTATCCAGGAGATATTGTTATCTGTCTGAATAGTAGTAGCTTCATTATCTCCACTTTCACTACGGTTAAAATGGTGACTTTGCCATGAATCTGTTAAAACATCACTTGGCAAAAATTTGGTGGTTTTATCATTATTTATATCAAACGAAACATACATACTATAACGCAATGTTTGTTCGCTGGTGTCA
>JAKLIM010000129.1 GCA_022709605.1 Bacteroidota bacterium
TTTTTTCGATTAATGCCCCTAATTTCAGGGTTACCGATAGATTGATATCCTTTTCGCGGGCTATTGCCCCTACTGCACCGGCATCGTGACCACCATGTCCGGCATCAATGACCACTACAAAGTTCTTAACCTGTGCCTGTAATTCGTTTGAACTACTGAATGTTACAAGCAGTAGTATCAAGCAAATATTTATTATTCTGAGTTTTAGTTTCATAATATCTAATTGTTTTATTTATTACAAGACAATTATTATGCAAAAGTAATCTTTTTATTCCTCTTCACATAAGTATGTAAGAAGTAAATTTTCAAATTAAACATAAAAAAAAGTTATAGAAAAGCCAGACTCCCTTTTTTTCACTAAATTTGCATTCTCAATCATAAAACTTCACAAACAGAGGGATGCATTTCTGCAATTATCTAATTTTCAACATAAAATACATTGTTTTAATCATTATATTATGGTTGATTTTTCCTGTATTTGGTATAAGTCAGAACAACTTACCCGTTGGGGAGAAGGCTAAAACAGAAAATATTACCGATTCATTGACTAAAAACAGCAATGATTCGACAAAAAAAGCTTTACCAGCTCCATTAAAACCAAACCAGATTGATGCCGAAATAAATTACACGGCACAAGATTCTATTGTTTTTTTCGCCAATGGCACCGGATATCTTTATGGCGATACCGATATTAAATACAAAGCAATTAATCTTAAAGCTGATTATGTACGTGTAAAAATGGATAGTAGCATCGTTTATGCCACAGGAACAGCAGACAGTACCGGAGTAAAAAAAGGTGAACCAATATTCAAAGAAGGCGAAAAGGAATATACATCCAAAGCATTATCGTATAATCTTAAATCAAAAAAAGCCTTTATAAGTCAGGCAGTTACTCAGGAAGGCGAAGGATATATTATAAGTAAAAGAACCAAAAAATCGACCGAGAACGTTTTTTGTATTGCCGATGGAAAATATACCACCTGCGATAATCACGATAGTCCACACTTTTATTTGAATATTACGAAAGGAAAAGTAGAACCTGATAATTATATAGTTACAGGTCCGGCCTATTTAGTTATGGCCGATGTGCCTTTACCTATTGCTTTGCCGTTCGGGTTTTTCCCTTTTACCAATAAATATTCATCGGGTTTGCTCATGCCAAGTTATACAAATGAACTTACACGCGGGTTCGGGCTGACAAACGGAGGCTGGTATTTTGCTGTGAATGACTATGTTGACCTCGAAGTTAAAGCCGATATTTATACCAAAGGCACCTGGGCATTACGTACATCGTCAAATTATGTGAAACGTTATAAATATCGTGGTTCACTTAACGTTGAATATCGTGAAGATGTAACCGGCGAGAAAGATTTAACGGATTATAGCAAATCAAAGAATTTTAGTGTTCAATGGTCGCACAGCCAGGACCAAAAGGCAAATCCGAATTTTACCTTCTCGTCCAGTGTAAACTTTTCGACCAGTGGTTACAACAAAAGCAATATTAACAGCTATGCACGCCCTGAACTCAACTCCGAAAACACAAAATTCTCGAGTGTTAACTTTACCAAAAGATTTCCGAATATTCCTTCGCTGAGTTTATCGGGCGGTATGTCAATTACACAACGAACAAAAGACTCTACCATCAGTTTGAGCCTACCGAATATTAATATAGGTTACAGCCGTTTTTATCCATTGAAAAGAAAAAATGCAGTAGGAAAAGAACGCTGGTACGAAAAAATATCCATGTCGTATTCGGGTACCTTAACGAATAGTATTGATACAAAAGAAAAACTGTTATTACATTCTTCATTACAAAAAGACTGGAGAAACAACATGCGACACAGCATTCCGGTTTCAGCAACTTTTAATTTATTGAAATACATAAACATTTCACCATCATTTAATTACAGCGAAAGTTGGTATTTACAATCGGTTGATAAATCGTGGGATAAAGCAGCTCAGAAAGAAGTAATAGATACAATCCAGGGTTTTAACAGGGTTTATAATTTCAACATGGGTGTTTCAGCCTCTACAAAATTATACGGATTTTTCATCCCCTTACGTTCGATTTTTGGTGATAAAGTTGACCGGATTCGTCACGTATTGACGCCGAGCATCGGTTTCGGTTATACGCCGGACTTTGGTGATGCAAAATGGGGCATGTACGATACGTATATTAAAAGTGTGCGTGATGCTTCAAATCCAGAGATTTACCGTGATTCTGAAGTGAAATACGCTCACAGCATGTACGGTGGCACGAGCACCGGAAAATCGGGGAATTTAAACTTTTCACTGGGCAATAATGTTGAAATGAAAGTCAGAAACGATAAAGATACCACCGGCACAAATCCGTTTACCAAGGTTAGTTTAATTGATAATTTGTCGTTGAGCGGAAATTACAACATGGCAGCCGATTCGATGCAATGGTCCAATTTTGCCATGAGCATTCGTTTAAAACTAACCAAAAGTTATTCATTAAACCTGAGCACAAGTTTTGATCCTTACATGTATGCGCTTAATAAAAGTGGCGGACCGGTGAGAGTTAATAAATTACGCTGGAATAACAGTATGTTTCCACGATTTACAGGCACCAGCACTTCGTACAGTTACACTATTAATAATGATACATTTAAAAACCTTTTTAAAGGAAAGGACACCGACAAAAAAACAGGAAAAGAAGGCGATAATAAACAATCGCCTGAAGGACCACCAGCAACAGGAAACGATATAGAAGACAATATCGGGGATGGTCAGGTTCCGAATTCTGGCGAAAACGGTCAAAAAAAATTAGTGGATACAGATGGTTATGATAATATTTCAATCCCCTGGAGTTTAAGTGCCAATTATTCAGTTCGATACGGGAATACTGTATTTAACAAAACTAAATTGGAATATGATATGGGATTCACACACAACCTAAGTTTTAACGGAAGTCTGACATTGACTCAAAAATGGAATATAACGGCCAATTCGACTTATGATTTCAAAGACAAACAAATTACTTATTTCAGTATGAATGTAAACAGAAATTTACATTGCTGGAGTATGTCGGCAAGTATTGTACCTTTTGGAGCGTACAAATCGTATAGTTTTCATATTGGCGTGAATGCGAGCATGTTGTCCGATTTGAAATACGACAAACAAAGCGAATACGGTAAAAATAATATAAACTGGTATTAATCGAAATTATTAACAAACAGAAATGAACAATTAATGTATAAATGCATTTAATTAAGTACTTGAAATTAATTTAAAAACAAAAATAGATGAAAATTACAGCAAACAAATCAGTATCAGCCGAATACGAACTTTATGTTGACGGCGAAACAGAAGGAGAATTAGAATTGATGGAAAAAGCCACACCGGAACAACCTTTGAGTTTTATTTATGGTGTGGGTATGATGTTACCAAAATTTGAAGAAAACATCTTTGGCATGTCAATCGGAGATAAATTCGATTTTATTATTGAAATTGATGATGCTTATGGACAATACGAAGACGAAAATGTGATAGATCTGGATAGATCGGTATTTGAAATTGATGGAAAACTTGATCAGGAAATGATTTTCGAAGGAAATGTAGTTCCATTGATGGATTCTGAAGGTCATCGTCTTAATGCACAGATCGTAACAATAACCGATACACACGTAAAAGTAGATTTGAATCACCCGTTGGCAGGCGAAAATCTGCATTTCAAAGGCAGTATTCTTGAAGTGCGCGAAGCCACTGAAAAAGAACTTGCTGCATTGAGCGGTGGAGGCTGCGGAAGTGGTTGTGGATGCGGAAGCGGCGAAGGCGGCGGCTGTGGCGACGGAGGTTGCGGAACAGGCGAAGAAGATGAAATGGGCGGCTGTGGAAGCGGATGTGGCTGTCATTAATTAGTCGTTAAATTCTTATTCAATGGATATTCAGTGGTCTTGTATCACTTTATATCCATTGTTTTTTTATAAAATATGAGTTCTAAATTTATTTTTATCAAACTTTTGAATAACTTTGTAACTCTTTAATAATCAAAATTATTTTTCAAATATTTATTTTTTATGTCGAATACAATTGGTAAATTGTTCACTTTCACCTCTTTTGGCGAATCACATGGAAAAGCCATTGGAGGTATTGTTGATGGCTGTCCGGCCGGAATAGACTTGGACGAAAATTATATACAAAGTGAACTCGACAGGCGTAAACCCGGACAATCTTCCATTTCGACTCCGAGAAAAGAAGATGACAAAGTCGAATTTCTATCCGGCATTTTTGAAGGAAAAACGACAGGAACTCCGATTGCTTTTGTAATCCGGAATCAAAATCAGCATAGTTCAGACTACAATCATCTGAAGGAAATATATCGTCCATCGCACGCAGATTTCACCTACCAACAAAAATACGGAATACGCGACTATCGCGGCGGTGGAAGAAGTTCTGCCCGTGAAACAGCTTCGCGAGTGGTGGCTGGTGCAATTGCAAAGTTGGTACTTCGCAATAACGGAATGGAGATAACAGCCTTTACATCACAGGTTGGACCGATTATGATAACACAAACTCTCGAAACGCTGGATTTGACATTAACCGAGCGCAATATTATCCGTTGTCCTCAACCAAAAGTTGCGGAAAAAATGATTGACTATATCGAACAACTAAAAAAAGAAGGTGATTCGACCGGTGGAATAATTACCTGTATAATTAAAGGAGTTCCGGTTGGTTTGGGCGAACCGATTTTTGATAAATTACAAGCACGATTGGCTCAGGCAATGCTCAGCATAAATGCAACACATGGTTTCGATTATGGTCGCGGATTTGAAGGCGTAAACCTGAAAGGCTCTGAAATGAACGATCCGTTTACAAAAGAAAATGATAAAATCATTACTAAAACCAACAATTCGGGTGGTGTGCAGGGCGGAATCAGTAATGGTGAAGACATTTATTTCAGAGTATTATTTAAACCCGTTGCCACCATCTCAAAAAAACAGGAAACTGTTGATATTCATGCCAATGAAGTGGAACTAAGTGCAAGAGGACGTCACGATCCGTGTGTTTTGCCCCGTGCAGTACCCATTGTAGAAGCAATGGCAGCCATCACTTTGCTCGATTTGCATTTAACAAACCAAACGCAAAGCAAATAATGTATAGTTTATTATAGAATTTTTCTTGTAAATAGCACAAATCTAATATGCCCATTGCGGGATTGGTAATTTATGGAAATCACTTCACAACATTGGGCGGTAATTATCAATCCCAAATCGGGCAAAAAAAAATATCGTCAACAACGAAAATATATTTTTCTGACACTAAAACATGCCGGAATTCGATTTGATTATAAAGTCACCAAATTTGCCGGACATGCAATAAAAATTGCCAAACATTTTGCTGAAATGAACTACAGAAATTTTCTGGTAGTTGGTGGCGATGGAACAATAAGTGAAGTGATTAACGGAATTTTTAGCGCTGACATTGCTGATACTTCTTCATTAAAAATTGGTTTAATTCCGCGTGGAACAGGCAACGATTGGGGTCGATTCTGGGGATTAACTAGTGATCACGTACATTCGTTGGACGTTTTCCTGAAAAATAAAGTTCAATCCATCGATATCGGGAAAATCAACTTCGAACTTGAAGGAGAAAAATTAACACATTATTTTATCAATTCGGTTGGATTTGGATTGGATGCTGCTGTTTGTCACAACACCAACCGAATGAAAAAATATGTAGGAAGTCATTCATTTCTTTATACCATTGCTATGTTGGGTGCAATTTTCACCTATCGCACTCATAAAGTGAGGATTACATCAGCCGAAAAGAATATAAATAATGATATGTTCACTATGAATGTGGCAAACGGTTGTTTCAGTGGCGGAGGTATGAAACAAAATCCGAATGCTTTGCCTTATGATGGTTTGCTCGATGTAATGTTAGCTAAAAAACCGACATTAAAAGATATATTTTATTCATTAACATTACTATTTAATGGGAAAATACTACAACATCCTGTCATTGAATCGTTTCAAACTTCAAAACTGACACTGAATTGTGAACATAACGGAATTTTTGAAGCCGATGGAATTGTTGTTAACTGTAATTCGCCTGTTAACATAGAAATAATTCGAAATGGTATACAAATGATTGTGCCCTGATTTCTTTACCATTTCAGAATTTTTCATAAATTTCTGTTATAAACTCCGTTGCTATGATACACTCAAACATTAAACACTTTTCTTTTATCTCCAACAATATTTTGAATCCTAAACATCGGAATTTTAAACTGTTTCGCTACTTTTTAATTTCAACAAGTCTTCTTATATCCTTACAGTCATGCGATCCTGAAAAAGAAATTCCGAAAGAAGATCCAGACATTACTGATACCATTCCGACCGAAACTAAGATTAAGATTGATTTTTATGATATCGCATCATTGCCCGAAATATTTGTTGAAATTTCAACCGAAGAATGGAACAATCTGCTCTCATTTTACGATCAAAATCCGAATAATGAAGAATATATAAAGTGTTCGTTCCAAATAAAAAACGAAAAAACATCAAGAAATCTTAGCAATTGTGGATTAAGACTCAGAGGTAATACAAGCCGTCGACGACCTGAAGGTACTAAGAATGAAGCACATAAAGCGGTGAATCCGGATTGGCATCACGCCAGTTTTTCGGTAAAATTTAATAAGTTTGAAATCGGTCAGGATATTTCGGGGGTTGAAAAAATTAATCTGAAATGGTTCAAGGACGATGCCATGTACGTGCGCGAAGTTTATTGCTACGATTTATTCGAACGATACGGTGTCTGGACTGCACCACAATCGAGTTACTGCCGATTAAAGTTGAAAATAAAAGAAGATATTGACACTGTTTACTACGGCGTGTATGAAATTCTTGAACCTGTTGATAATGATTACATTAAAAGCCGCGATAAACAATACGGAAATGCTACCGGTTTTCTTTGGAAAGCCAATTGGGGCGCAGATCTTAAAAGTGCGAATACAAGTTTGATGGGCATTGAAAATGTCAGTTTAACAGGTACCTACACACCGGTTTACGATTTTAAAAGTGATGTTGTTAATTTCGATTTTGCAAAATATCAGCTTGTCGATTTTATCACCAATCTGAACAACAAAACCGGTGATGATTTCAAAACCTGGATAAACATGAAAATGGATGTGCCCTTGTTTCTGAAAACTTATGCCGTAAGCGTTTTATGCGGGATGTGGGATGATTATTGGATCAATAAAAATAATTTTTATTTCTATTTCAATGGGGAAGGCAAGTTTTTTTTCATCCCTTTCGATTATGATAATACCTTGGGAACTTCGCAAATAATAACCGATGCAGGCAAGCAAGATGTATTAAACTGGGGAAACAGTTCATATCCATTGATTACAAAAATCATCAATATACCTGAATATAAAGCACTTTACATATCGTATATCAGGGAATTGTGCAGCAATCAAAATAACTATTTCGAATATTCGAAAAGTACGGCCCGTATCCGGAATTGGCAAAATTTAATAAAAAACTACATTTCGAACGACACGGGCGAAGACATGAAAATTGAAGATAAGCCGGCAAGTTGGGGCAATTGCGATTTCTATCGATTACTCGAAACGAACAATAACTACTTTATAATCAGAGCATCCAACATTCCAAAATAAAAAAAATCTTCAAACCTCAAACTTTCAAACTTTCAAACATTAAATTATCAATATTTAAAAATATCTCCGGTTTTTCTGATAGAAAGCATGCAACCTGTAGAATTTCCGAATAATGTTCCAAAATCGGCGCCGAGAGATAATTGCCCTTCCAAATTCCATAGTTTAGGAAATCTTTTAGTCACTTCGAGCAACAATGATGTATTTGGTTTCATGGGTTTAAATCTTCCGTAATACATGCCGTAGTTTTCGCTGAAAGTGCTCAACAATCTGTACTTATAACCTTCCACATCGCCTTCGAAACCGAGATGATGTGCCCGAACTCTATTATTGATCACGCCTACATATCCATCGGTGTTATAAAGTGGCGATGTAATTAATGGCGTCCCGATTGTTCTTCCGTAATTTGTCCAACCCGATTTATAAACTCCATTGGTAAAATAGCTGTCATTTCCTCCGTAAATTACTCCATCCTTATCATGAAATGGTCCCGATTGGTCAGTTGCGCTGAGGTATTCATAAAGAAAACCTTTGATAATCGGGAATTTATCATTTTTGACTGAAAATCCCCAAAGTCCATCACGTACATTCATCGAATTCCAGATAAGAATAATGGGTCCATCTTCGGATAAGTTTTGCCAGTAACCGTTCAATTTAAAATCACCTATATGCCCTTCAATTTTAAGACTTTGCGAAACAAGATGGTTTCCCAAAGCATTAATCTGTTCAGCTTGAGAGGATTCCAAACCACCACCTTTACCAAAGAAAATTTTCAGGAAATCAGAAAATTTGTCTGACTGCACCACACTACCCGGCAAAACACCGCCCCACTGAGCCGAATGATCTAAGCCCATTTCGAACCAAAGTTGATAATCGGTAGCTTTTACCCTTACGTTCAGATATTTATGATGATAAAGCATATTTGTAACATATACATCATCTTTAAACCAACCGTGTGAGATTCCGCCTTTTATCTGAACATCTCTGGCGTTAGGTACCGATGTAAAATGTTCGATTCCTACGAAAATTTTGGGAATAGGCTGAGCGTTTGCAGAATGCAAAAAACCACCTGATGATAAAGTTGAATCCTGATTTCCTATAATTTCTTCTTTAAAACCACCTGCAATATCAAATAAATAAACATTGGCTTTGGCATATAATTCATGAAAAAATAATTCCTTTTTTTGAGTGTCAGTTCTCATCAACGCATTGGCTATAAAGCCGTAATCAAAAACTCGTTGATTATTACCATAGTCCTTACTTATTTTTGTTGATAAAAAAGCACTTTGTGGAGTTGAGGACACAACGCCAAATCTGTTACTCTGGAACCAGAAAGGTGAATATGTACCGTTTGAGACTGCAGAAGATAACGTAACATCATATTTTATGGTGTCACTTTGTGCAGTAACCAGGATTGGAA
>JAKLIM010000013.1 GCA_022709605.1 Bacteroidota bacterium
CAATTTTGTTTAATGTAGAAATATCCTGCAACAAGGAGCTCAGCCGTTTGGCCTGCATAAATGAGCGCTCGATAAAAAACTTCTGACGATCGGGATCTAAATCGGGATTCTCGATTATGCTTTCCATATATCCCAAAATGCTGCTAACCGGCGTTTTAAGCTCGTGCGAAATGTTTTGCGTTAAATGACGCTTCAGTTCATTATCGCGCTCCTGAACAGTAATATCATTGATCGAAATTTCGAAAGTATTGTCCTGAAAAACGATACATCGAACCATAAAAACACGACCATTTTTTTCGATCACCATTTTTTTACGGGTCAATTGATCATTTTTAAAACTTTCGTCAATAAAATGATTTATATCTTCGAATTCGGACAGGCTGAAAATTTTATCGGAACTATCTGACTGTTGATCGGTTAGGACGTTTGAGTATTGAATAAAATGCGAATTTACGAGTAATTCCTTTTTTTCGGGCGAAAAAATTCCGAGTCCTTCCTGCGAAATCTGAAGATGCTTAATCAATTTCTCACGTTCGTTATTTACATCGTTTTTAGTTTTCTGCATCCGCTTATACAAATGAACTATATTCTTACTAATTTCACCCAGCTCATCTTTTGGAAAAACAATATCTGTATCCATTATTTCACCTTCTTCGGCTTTTTGAGTAAAAATTCGAAGCCGATCGATAGAACTGGTAAAGTTTTTGGATATAAAAAACAATGCAAAAATAGCGAGTACAAAAATCAAAGCCATGAAATACAGGAAAAATGTATTGGCTTTTAGCATGCCTATAACATCAAGATTATAAGGAAGCGAGGTGCGGACATAATAATTATCGAACCGGTGAGCAAGATAGTAAAAATCTCGACCTATGGAAGTTGAAAAACGCAATGCCTTCCCGGTGACTTGCGAATTGGCCATAACTATCTCAGGACGATATAGATGGTTCTCGAGTTTGGTTCCATCCTTCACCGAATTATCGAACAACACATTTCCTTTTCGGTCAATAAGTGTAACCCTTAATATCGTATCGGGAAATACATTTATAAAATTCTTAAGTTTATCAGCATTCCAGTCACCTGCTTTGATGTAATTATTAATGGTATAATTATAAGTAGAGAGCAACTGATCGAGTTGCTCTATTCTGATATTTCTTTCACGTTGATATTGAAAAAAAGTAATTACCGAAATCAGAGTGAAAAATGCACTGAAAAGATATAAAAAAAGACGACGGTTTAATGTCATGTTATTAATTTACAATTAATTAATTTGCAATTCACCATTTATAAAGTAAATTGAAATTCCGATAACTAAAGGCCAAACATGCACAAAAAATACAATATAAAATGGTGAATTTCTTTATGCTTCGAAACAATAGCCATACCCTAAACGGGTTACTATATTTTTGCCGTATTCCCCAATTTTTTTACGGAGACGGGTGATATTTACATCAATGGTACGGTCGAGTACAATAACCTCGTCGGACCAAACGCGGTTAAGCATTTCTTCACGCGAAAATACACGGTTTCTGTTTTCAAGAAAAAGTCTCAGAATTTCAAATTCCTTTTTGGTAAACGGAATTTCTTCTCCATTCAACAAAACTTTTTTATTGCCTATCGACATTTTCAGATTTTCATAAACCAGTTCTGCAACCGGAAGATTTTCTTCTTTTTTGGCTTCTACACGTCGTAATACTGCTTTAACACGTGCAAGTACTTCACGTATTGAAAATGGTTTTGAAATGTAGTCATCAGCGCCAATATTGAAACCTGTTAACTTATCGTTCTCGGTATCTTTCGCTGTTAGAAAAATAATCGGGATTGCGGCCGTTTTTGGATTATCGTGCAACATCCGGGCCATTTTAAAACCGGAGATATTACCCATCATTACATCCAGTAATAATAGATTATACTCTGTAAGGTCTTTCTTTAAAGCTTCTTCGGCCGAATAAGCCACGTCGACATGATAACCATCTGTTTCGAGATTAAACTGAAGAATTTCGCATAAATCTTCTTCATCATCAACAACTAAAATGCGGTAAGAGTTCATAACTATTTCTGTTTTTATATGTTACAAAGGAACAAAAAAGTTGTTTCGGTACTGTGTAATAACTATTACAAAGATATTACAAAATAAATAATTACAACAATAAACACTAAAAAAGGCAATCCGATTTAACGAATTGCCTTTTTTATAATTTTCAAATGAGTTTTTTTGATTACTTATCGTTGGCTCAATTGTATTTTGATCGGTTTTGCATTTTGTGTTTCAACTTCCAAAATCTGATCAGCATACGAAATGAGACTGATTTTGAGTTCGCATTTTTCAGTACATACATTTTGAATGGTAAAATTGCCTTCCAAATCGGTATAAACTTTTTGTCCGTTAGCTGTTACTACAACACCTGCAAGGCTTTCGTTCGTAAGTTTATCGAACACTATTCCTTTTAAAGTGTTGGTGTTAACAACTTCAGTGGCGGCTTCTGCTTTAACTTCGGGTGAAACTTTCGCTTTAGCTGAACCATTTATTGCCAATGCAAATAACGAAACGAATGTGATAAATAATAGCTTCTTCATACCTTTTATAATGTGTTTTAATTGTTGACTATTTTGTTTTTATTTTACGATACAAAGTAACAGTAAAAGTATTACAAGATGATTACAAAACACATACATTGATGTGAAGAAAATGTTTCAAAATTGTTTGAGTACTACAAAAAAACCGGATTAATATTTTTTCTCAGATGTAAGTTTTCCCTTTTCGTCCCACATATACCATACGCCGGATTTTTTGCCGTTATTATATTGCATTTCGTAACGCATAATGCCCGAATCGTCCCAAACATGCCAGGTGCCGTGTTTTTTATTATTCTGGTATTCGGCTTCGGCTATTAGCATGCCGCCTTCGTTATACGTACGCCATATTCCATGAAATTCGCCATTGCGGTAAGCGCGTACTTCATTGGGTTTTCCATTTGCAAAATACACGATGTAAGCCCCTTGAGGTTTGCCATCTTTGATATTCATTTCTACTTTCAATGCTCCATTATCGAAAAACTCTTTAAACTCACCGGTGTATAGTTTAGTTTGAGTAGCATCAGTGAAGAACAAGCCATCGCTCTGAACAATATTGGGGTTTTGTGCCGATAGAATAACTGTGCTTAACAGCACAAAAACGAAATAAATTATAGTTCTTTTCATAAGATGTGTTTTTTATCTTTCATATTGCAAATATAGCACCAGAATACTTTTGTTAAGCGGTAATATTTAAAATTTAATATGTGTTACAAAAGTCCGGGTACAAAAACAGAGAAGCTATCTTCTGCAGACAACTTCTCCTTAAAAAATTCATATTGCAAATAATAATTAATATACTGTGTTTTGAGGATCAAAATTTACCCAAGATTCTTTTGTCCAGTCAGTTGCTCCAAACGCTCCAACATAAGTTGCAGTCTTATCGAAGAAACTATCAGCTAGTTTAGTGTGAGAAAATTCACCAGCACCTAACAAAGCCGATCCGGTTTCCGGTAAAAACGAAGTTGGAATAGCTGCTGTTCCGGTCTTTTTAGCATCGTAGAATGAATTTGAAATCTTAGCAGTTGCATTATCAGCAATAATAAGATTCTTAAATGCAGCAGTATTATAGAATTCAGCAGCCTGTGTTTCGGTAACTCCGCCGGCTCCATTTATAGCTTTTACTTTACTGGCTACTAATGCACAATTCTGAATGGCTAAATTTCCAGCGGTTGCATTTCCATAAGTTGTGGTGGCATCGAGCAAAAGTCCGGTGTTCCATCCTGCAAACACAGAATTGAAAACTGAGAGCGAAGTATTGCGACGTAAATGCATTCCTGCTCCGTACATGCTGTTTACGTTTCCATCAGTTGAAGTTCTCCACGGTCCGATCAAAGTAACATTTGAAAAAACAGGAGCAGTTTGAGGTGAAGCTGTTGTACCTGAACCATCATTATCTGATTCGAAACCGTTAGAAGTTGAAACATCGGCAATGCGTGGATTACGCACACCCAGAGCAAACTGAACTTTTCCCTGAAAACCATAATCAGCATCAAATTCATCATCCAACCCTAAATAAGCAATCAGATATTTTGCATTTACCTTACCTCCAAACCATTCGAAAGAATCATCGCCACAAAACGAAACCTGAATGTGGTCTATAGTTGTACCACTACCTACGGCACAAAGTGTTAAACCATTCGTTTCTTTATCGGGTTGCAATGCGATACCTGAAAATTCGATACGTACATATTGCAATTTACCTGAACTGTGAGCAGCATCGGTGCCACCACCATAAGTAACTTCGCGCGACAAACCTTCTATTGATGGATTTGATTGATTTACAGGGGCTTTACCTACAATAATTAAACCACCCCAATCGCCAGCCGAACGCAAGCCGGGAGCCAAACGCGATGTAAATACGATAGGACTTGTTGCAGTTCCTATGGCATTAATTTTTCCTTCAGGTAAAACAACTAATGTTCCTTTGGTGATTTTATCACCTTTAATTACGGTTCCGGCAGCAATATTTAATGTGCCCGATACATTTATTTGACCTTTAATAATATACACTGAATCTTTTACCCATTGACGTGTACCGGTTATATCAGCTTTAACGATTACTTCGTTTGGAGCATCTTTTTCGGCAGCATCCGGGTCAATAACTTCTTCATCACACGATGTGAAAACTGTGAAAACACTTAACAATACAATTGCGAATTTTAAGAATACCTTTTTCATTTTTTTGTAAATTTGTTTTTTTAATTTATATGACAAAAGTATTGGTATTGTATTACAATCGCATTCCGAAATTATTATTGTTCAATGTAATTTGTATTACAATTGTATTTCAGGATTGAATACTTATGAGTTTTATCCGATGGGGTAAATAATGTTCGTACATGTTCGCTTTTTTGACTAACTTTGTCCGAAAACAGAGTTGAATTCAACTGAAACTCCAGATATCATTATGTATTGGTCAAATTATCATAGTCATTGTACGTATTGCGATGGTCGAAGTTCGATGGAGGATTTTGTTCGTTTTGCCATTGCCAAAGGGCTAAAAAAATATGGATTCTCATCGCATGCACCGCTGCCTTTCCTTACTAAATGGACCATGCCCGAAGATGATTTTGAAGATTACGAAAAAGAATTTTATCGTTTAAAAGATAAATATAAAAACGAGATTGAGCTGTTTATTGGTCTCGAAGTTGATTATATTCAGGGCTGTTCGGATATAAAAAACGAATTTTTCACCAACAAAAAACTCGATTACAGCATCGGTTCCATTCATTATCTGGATAAAATTTCGAAACATGAATATTGGAGCATTGACGGTGATTTTGAAACTTTCGAAAAAGGATTGAATTTACTTTTTGGTGGTGATATTCAGTCAGCCGCCGAACGTTTTTTCGAAATTACCCGCAATATGATTGATAAAGGTGATTTTGATATGGTAGGACATTTGGACAAAATAACATACCACGGTTTGAAAATCCGCAATTTTGACATTGAAAGTAAATGGTTTTATCGCCTCGTAACGGATGTACTGGAACTTATTAAAACCAAACAAATGATTCTTGAAATCAACACCAAATCGCTTAACGAACATGGCATTACATTTCCACACCAACAATTTTATCCATTGATTAATGAAATGGATATTCCGATTGTTGTCAATTCTGATTGCCATTATCCCACCAATGTAACGGCAGGATTTTTGCCCACATTCAAAGCATTAAAAAATGCAGGATTCAAAACCATGCATCAATTATTTGAAAATGAATGGCAACCCGTGGAGTTTGACGAAGGTGGGTTGAGATTTTAAAATTAAAAAACAGCAGTAAGATTTCTTGCTGCTGTTTTTATATTTGATCAGTATTGAATAAAATAAGATTTTACCGTCCCTGCTCTTTCGCCCAACTGTCCTTCAACGAAACTGTGCGGTTAAAAACCAGCTTTTCAGGGCTTGAGTCCGGATCAATATTAAAGTAACCAATGCGTTGGAACTGAAAGTGATCCAGTGGTTTAGCCAATTGTAACGATGGTTCAACCCAGCAGTTAGTCAATACTTTGAGCGAATCAGGATTCAGCAAATCTCGGAAATCGCGCTCGTCGGCCGACGGATTTTCAACACTGAAAAGTCGGTCGTACAAGCGAACTTCAGCCTGCACTGCATGTTTTGCAGAAACCCAGTGAAGTGTTCCCTTCACTTTACGATTTGATTCGGGCATGCCGCTTTTGGTTAATTCATCGTATTCACAATAGATTTCTTCAATATTTCCTTCGGCATCTTTTTTACAACCGGTACATTTTACAATATAAGCACTTTTCAATCGAACTTCCTGACCCGGAGTCATGCGGAAAAATTTCTTTGGTGCTTCTTCAATAAAATCTTCACGTTCGATATACAATTCGCGTGAAAATGGAATTTCACGTGTACCTGCCGATTCGTCTTCGGGATTATTTCCGGTTTCCATCATTTCCACTTTTCCTTCGGGATAGTTGGTAACAATTAGTTTCACAGGATTTATAACTGCATTCACACGTGTAGCAGTTTTATTCAAACTTTCACGGGCAGAATATTCCAGCAATCCTATATCATTTTGAGCTTCGAATTTGGTATAACCAATCTTATCAATAAAATTATGAATCGCTTCGGGCGTATAACCACGACGGCGAAGTCCACAAATTGTGGGCATGCGAGGATCGTCCCAACCACTAACAAGTCCTTCCTGAACAAGTTGCAACATTTTGCGCTTGCTCATCACAATGTAAGTGAGGTTCAACCGGTTGAATTCTATTTGTCGCGGACGGTAATCGGAATCTTTAAACTGGTCGATAAACCAATCGTAAAGTGGGCGATGAACCTCAAATTCGAGAGTACATAATGAATGTGTAACTCCCTCAAAATAATCGGATTGTCCGTGTGCATAATCGTACATAGGGTATGCTTTCCACGTCCATCCGGTCCGGTGATGTGGGTGCGAAGTGATGACACGATACATCAAAGGGTCGCGAAAATGCATATTGGACGAAGCCATATCAATTTTTGCCCGTAAAACCATTGCACCTTCTGCAATTTCGCCGGTATTCATTTTTTGGAACAAGTCCAGATTTTCTTCTATCGGGCGGTTCCGGTACGGACTTTCGGTACCCGGTACAGTTGGCGAACCTTTTTGTTTCGCTATCGTTTCGGACGATTGTTCATCAATGTACGCTTTTCCCTGTTTTATTAGTTCAATGGCCAAATCCCACAATTGCTGGAAATAATCGGAAGCATAATAGATATTAGCCCACTGATAACCAAGCCATTGTATATCTTCCTGTATAGAATCAACATACTCTACATCTTCTTTTACAGGATTGGTATCGTCGAAGCGAAGATTACAAATGCCATTGTAATTACGTGCAACACCAAAGTCAAGACAAATAGCCTTGGCATGACCGATATGCAAATAACCATTGGGTTCGGGTGGGAAACGGGTTTGAATACGACCGTCGTTTTTACCATCCTTTAAATCCTGCTCAACAAAAGCCTCAATAAAATTCAGACTTTTCTTTGGTAATTCTTCGTTAATTGTTTCCATATATCGTTTCGTGTTTCGCGTTTTGTGTTTCGTGTTTCGTGTTTCAGGTTTCGTGTTTTGCGTTTTGCGTTTTACAACCAACTACCCACTATAAACTACCCACTACTATCTATTTACTCAACATATCCTTTGATAATTCCTCTCGATGAGTTCTTTACAAATGATACAATTTCGTCAAGTTCGTTTCCGGCAGGTAATTCTGCCAATATACGCTCTAATGCGTTAGTCGTATTTTTTTCGGATTGAAATAGTATCCGATAAACATCCTGAATGGCATAAATTTGTTCGTTGGTAAAACCTCGACGACGCAAACCTACCGAATTTACACCAGCATAAGAAAGAGGTTCGCGTCCGGCAGTAACATACGGTGGAACATCTTTGGTTACTTTTGCACCACCCTGTATCATGGCATGAGCACCAATCCTTGTGAATTGATGAACCAACACGGCACCACTCAAAATTGCATAATCATCAATTTCAACCTCACCGGCCAGTTGAGTTGCATTCGACATAATAACAGAATCGCCTAAAACACAATCGTGAGCAACATGGCAATAGGCCATAAGCAAACAATTATTTCCTACAACGGTTTTTCCCTTTGCTGCTGTTCCGCGGTTAATGGTTACACATTCGCGTAATGTAGTATTATCGCCAATAATGGCAAGGGTTTCTTCTCCTTTGAATTTTAAGTCCTGTGGAATGGCACTTACAACCGCTCCGGGGAAAATCTTACAATTTTTTCCGATTCGGGCGCCGTCCATTATCGTTACATTCGGTCCTATCCATGTTCCTTCACCTATTTCAACATTTTGATAAATAGTTACAAATGACTCGATAATTACACTGTCATGAATTTTAGCTTCGGGATGTATGTTTGCAAAAAGTGGTTTCATTATTTAAAAAATATCCTGTTTGTTTTAATTATTTATCTTTTTTTCAGAGATTTACATAATTTATGAATTCTCATTCAACATTACGTTTCTTATCAGTTTTGCCAACTCGGTATTGGTTTTGTGTCCGGGATGAACCGCTACAACTTTACCTATTATTTGACGGCCAACAAGTGCCAAATCGCCTATTACATCAATAAGTTTATGACGTGCCGGTTCGTTTTCATATTTTAAGTCACCACTTAAATATCCCAATTTTGATGCATCAATGTGTGGCTGGCCTAATTTTTCGGTAAGCCGATCCATCGATTCCTGCGAAATAAGTTCATCATAAATTACAACTGCATTTTTCAGGTCACCACCCTTGATCAAGTTCATTTTAATTAAGGGTTTTATTTCACGTACAAACACAAAAGTACGGGCTGCTGACACTTCGGTTGCAAATTCCTTCAAATTTTCAAGCGTGGCATATTGATTTTTCAGCAGCGATGATTTAAACCCAATCTGAACATTTACACTGAAATCCTCGTCAGGAACAACCATAATATGCGAACCGGTTTCAGGATTGGTATATTCAATCTTATTTTTTACAACGAAATATTCTCTGTCCGATTGTTGTTCCTGAATACCCGATTCGAGTATTTTTTCAACATATAATTTAGCACTTCCGTCGAGTATCGGAAATTCAGGTGCGTCAACTTCAAGCATGCAATTGTCAATTCCCATGGCGTACAACGAAGCCATAGCATGTTCGATGGTACTTACCTGAAAATCGTCCTTCTTCAAAATCGTTCCTCGCTGTGTTTGCCCTACATAATCAGCCACAGCATCTATCACCGGCTGATCCGGCATATCTATTCTTCTTATTTTAATTCCATGATTTTCCGGAGCCGGTATAAATGTCAAATGAATAAATAAACCGGTGTGTAAACCTTTTCCCTGAAATGAAAATGAGTTTTTTATAGTGTTCTGTTTCGGCATTCCAATATTCTTCTTGTTTTGTGTAAATTTTTAAATTCAACACTTATATTTTTCTTTCTAATTCTTCTATTTTTTGTTGCATGGCATAAATCATGCGTTGTAATTCCGGTAAACTTTTAAATACGATCGACGAACGTTGAAAATCGCGCAAGGGAAATGCAGGAGAACCCATTAAAATCTGACCCGGTCGTTTTACCGAGTTAGCTACGCCTGTTTGAGCCGCTATAATTGTACCATCAGTAATGTGAATATGTCCTGCCAATCCGGCTTGTCCGGCTAGTGTACAATGTTTTCCAATTTTTGTCGAACCGGAAATCCCGGTCTGTGCTGCTATGACGGTATTCTCACCAATTTCAACATTATGAGCAATTTGCACCAGATTATCAATTTTTACACCACTATGAAGAATAGTACTACCTAAAGTAGCTCTGTCAATCGTCGTATTGGCACCTATTTCAACATTGTCTTCCAAAATCACATTTCCGGTCTGCGGAATTTTCTTGTAAGTTCCATCTTCTTTGGGAGCAAAACCAAAACCATCAGAACCAATCACAGCACCCGCATGTAAAATGCAATTATTCCCCAGTTTACAATCGTTATAAATTTTCACTCCGGCATATAAAGTTGTATTTTCACCCAAAACCACATTGTCTTCAATGCTGCATGAGGAATGTATCGAAGCATTTTTCCCAATGATTACATTTTCGCCAACATAAACAAAAGGTGCAATGTATGCATTTTCTCCTATTTTTGCCGATTCAGCAATATAGGCCAGCGGAGATATTCCTACTTTTTTCTGTTTATATTGTTCTACTAACGAAAGCAATTCAGCGAGTGACTCATAAGCATTTTCAACCCTTATGAGGGTTGCCCTGATATTATGTTCGGGTACAAAGTCATTATTTACCAGAATGATACTTGCATTACTTTCGTAAATATAATGCGTGTATTTTGGGTTCGACAAAAAACTCAACGTACCGGGTTTACCCTCTTCAATTTTTGAGAAGTCACTCACTTTTTCAAGCGGATTGCCTTCGATAGTCCCGTGTAAAAAAGCTGCAATTTGTTGAGCTGTAAACTCCATGCTTATTTTTTAAAAATTTAGCTGCAAAAGTACTAAACTATTTCCAATTTTTTAGTGTAATTGGAATAGCGAATTGAAAAAGAACTTTAAAAACAAAGGTTTAAACTATGAAAACTTGATTTTATTATTTTCTGAACGAACAATTAAACCTTTTTTCATTACAGATTTTATTTTTTTTGAATTTTGAAAAAACAAAAGAAATGTTTCTCAACTTTTTTCGTTAAAACCTGTATATTAAGCATATCCGAAGCTATGGCTATGTCTTTTATTGAACCATCTTTAAATAAAATATTGATATTATCATCTTCGGGGCTGTAAGTGTCAGTAGTTACAACTTCATCTCCATAAAAATAAGACGCTTCATGTTCATTCACGCCCATTTGGAGCATGTATTGTTTCTGAAGTTGTCGCAATTTTTTTGGTTCAACGGGTTGAAGGTTGATTTCAACTTTAAATAATCGCCTGTCAGTAAACCCTTTACATAGTGTTGACAATACAATATCAGGGTGAGTTGCCCAAACTTTTATGGCGCAAACCAAATCAGAATCGTCGAGCAGTGCAAAATTATCAAGTGCAACTTCCGAATTTATAAATTTATTAATATCAATCTGATTATAAAGAAAATAACTCAAAGCCGGCGATGCAAATAGTTCCACATTTTGTGATGCAAGTTCTTTGGCTCTCTTCAATATTTTAACCAACATCAACTCAGCTGCTACCGAAGTTTTATGCAGATAAACCTGCCAATACATCAACCTGCGGGCTACTAAAAATTTTTCGATGGAATAAATACCCTTGGCCTCGACCACTAATTGATCGTTATGTATATTTAACATCTTAATAATGCGTGCAGCCCCGATATTCCCTTCAATTACACCCGAAAAAAAACTGTCGCGGCTCAGATAATCCAACCTGTCCATATCGAGCTGACCTGAAACCAACTGATGCAAAAATTTTTTGTGATACCGGTTAGTAAAAATCTCAAGGGCAATATCCAATCGTCCTGCAAACATTTTATTTATTTGCTTCATCATCAACAACGAAATTTCCTCGTGGCTAATTCCCTTTACCAAACTATGTTCCAGCGCATGCGAAAAAGGACCATGACCAATATCATGGAGCAAAATACAAGCCCTGACCGCCTCAGCTTCAGCTGGTGTAATTTCGTGTCCGGCCTTACGCAACTGCGTAATGGCTTCACCCATTAGATGCATTGCTCCCAGAGAATGTTGCATGCGCGTATGTTGTGCACCCGGATATACAAATGAAGAAAGACCCAACTGCTTGATTCGGTGCAATCGCTGGAAATATGAATGTTGAATTATATCGTACAGAAAATCGTTCGGAATTTCGATAAATCCAAAAACAGGATCGTTTATAATTTTTCGTTTGTTTGGTTTTTTCATTTTCAAGATTACATTGCTGAAGTGAAGTCAATTAAATTATTTTTTAAAAACATGTAAAAAATAAATGTAATAAAATAAACTGTCTGCAAAATAACAAATTAATTTTTACAAATTCCCATTTCATGCTTATTATAATTTTTCTGTATTCATAATACTATCATCCAATTCTTAAAAATTAAAGGTAATCCATTTAAACATTAAAATTTACAAAAAAGAGCAACAAATTACACTATATACTAATTTTACATATATTTATTTCAAATGCAAACAATATGCTTTGTAATAAAATCAGATTGTAACATTTTTATAAATATTCTCAAATCAAACAATTAAATATTACTTTTTGATATTATTATATGTACATTTGCAACATTAGTTTTTTAAAGGTTTAGTTATTGTGTCGTTTTGTTATAATTTATATGTATTATGAATGCATATTGTAAGTTTAATGCTCCGGACTGTTATGGAGCAAAAGAATTGGAAGTTTTACTTGAAATAAGTCATTTGCTGAGCAACAGAGAAATAAACTTAGATGAAGTAATTCGTATTTTGGCTATACATTTAGGTGCCAATCGTATCATTGTGACTGTGTTGAATCGTGAAACTTCAACCATAGTTATCGAAGGTTCGTTCGGCATAAGTGTACAAGAAAGAAAAAATGTAGTGTATCAATTTGGAAAAGGTATAATTGGAAAAGTGATTAACAGCGGCGAGACTGTTTTAATTAAAAAAATTGCCGACTCCGACGAATTTCTAAACCTTACCAAAGCACCAACGCAAATTGGTGGTAGCGATGTTTCATTTATTTGCACTCCCATCAGATATAAAAATGAGATAATCGGCACTTTAAGCTTTCACAAGGTTTATAAAGGCGTTTATTCTTTTGATTATGACACCCGACTTCTCAAAATTGTAGGATCGATGATCGGACGTACCATGCGTAGGCGGCAGGAATATGCCGAGGAAATGGAACAATTACGCGCCGAAAACCAAAGTTTGCGCGGCGAACTGCACAACCGCATTTTACCGGAAAAAATCAAAGGCAATTCGGGTAAAATGAACGAAGTTTTTTCACTCATTGAAAGCGTTGCTCCAACGGATGCCACTGTACTTATTCGTGGCGAAAGTGGTGTTGGTAAGGAGTTAGTGGCCGATGCCATTCATTTCAATAGTCACCGAAAAACCAAGCCATTTATAAAGGTAAACTGTGCAGCACTGCCCGAAAGTTTGATCGAAAGTGAACTTTTCGGACACGAAAAAGGATCGTTTACCGGTGCTTCGAACACCCGGATCGGGCGATTTGAAGCGGCCAATGGTGGCACTATCTTTCTGGATGAGTTTGGCGACATTCCGGCATCAACTCAGGTTAAGTTGCTTCGGGTTTTACAGGAACGCGAAATTGAGCGCATAGGCAGCACAAAACCGATAAAAGTTGATGTACGTATTATTTGCGCTACCAACCGAAATCTCGAAGAATTGATAAATTCGGATAAATTCCGTGAAGATTTGTATTATCGTATCAATGTTTTTCCGGTGTATATTCCGTCACTACGCGAACGCATCAACGACATCCCCATTCTGACCGATTTTTTTATTGAAAAATTCAATAAACGTCACGGTAAAAACATCAAACGCATCACTTCGTCGGCCATCGACACCTTAATGGTTTACCATTGGCCCGGAAACATTCGCGAATTGGAAAATTGCATTGAGCGGGCGTGCATTTTAAGCACCGACAATGTGCTAAGAACTAACAATTTACCTGCATCGCTACAAACAGCAAAAGGCACCAAAACAATGATGAGTGGAACGCTGGATATTATTTTGGGTAAAATGGAAAAACAAATCATTATTGATGCACTTACAGCTACGCACGGAAACAGCGCAAAAGCTGCTGAGCAACTGGGAATTACCGAACGTATGATGGGAATACGAACCAAAAAATATGATATTGAGGCGAAAAGATTTAAAGTTTAGTCGGTAGTTGGTAGTAAAATAGTTGGTAGTATAATAGTTGATAGTAAATAGCAGGTAGTAAATAGCAGGTAGTAAATAGTTTGAAAATATGGACATCACTTTTGAATTTTGCGATTTCGAAAATCCGGAGCATTTAAAGGCACTGGCTGAACTTACGAATCATTATATGACTGACCCAATGGGAGATGCGGAACCGTTGAATAAATTACAACAACTTCGTTTGGTCGACTGCTTAGCGAATCATCCAACCGCCGAAGTGCTTTTTGCAGTAATTGATTGTAAAGTCGTAGGTTTAGCTACTTGTTTTGTGAATTTTTCAACATTCAAAGTTAAACCTTATTTATACATTCATGATATTGTGGTTCTGGACGTATTTCGTGGAAAAGGCGTTGGGAAAGCATTGATGCAAAAGCTGATAGAAATATCGGAAGAACGAAAATATTGCAAAGTTACCCTTGAAGTGAGGGAAGATAATGTTGCAGCACAAGCATTGTATAAAAGTCTTGGGTTTGATGAATGTGAACCGAGGATGCTTTTTTGGAACCTCCCCCTAACCCCCCTCCAAAAGAGGGGAAAATGAAGTTTTTTATAAAAAAAGAGCTCAATATGAATATAGCAATACCCATACAAGATATCAAAACTAACAAAAACTTAATAGCATCAGGATTGAATGCGAATGGTAGTATTTGTTTGTATAATATTGAATCGAACAATGGAAATTGGCTTAATACCAAAGATTTAGCGCCAAACATGGGAGAACTTTTACCAGCCCTCGAAGCGTTGACAATTTCAGTCATCATCACGCGCCAAATTCATCCAATGGCACTAAAAATACTTGTAAACAAAGGGTTCGATGTATATAAAGCCAGGGGAAATCAACTGGAAGAGAATATTCAGTTATTCCAAAACAAAAAACTTGATTTGTACAGTCATGAAGCCTCCATGGAATTGGCAACTATTTGTGGTGGCGAATGTACCACCTGTAGCACAGATATTTGTGATGATGAGAAGAAGATTGGTTAAAATAGTAAATTGTAAATAAAAAAAATTGTAAATTAGGTAATGAGCTTACAAAACGCAATAAATTTTATATCAAAAGTTGATTCGGACAGTGATTTTCGAAAATCATGTTACGCCTACAAATCACAGACAGACTTACTTAATAGTCTGATTGATATGCAAATGGGATTTACCCCTAATGAAATTGAAGATGCCTTTAATGTATTGGAATTAAAATGCCAAACGTATGAACAAGCCGGTAGAGTAAAAGAGGTAAAAGCGTGGTTCAGGTTGTTTGGATAAAACAATAAACTGTGAAATCACAATGATTTAAATAATTCATGACGACATTGTACTCATTCTCAGATTAATTCTGGACTTCATGTTAACCGAATAAGTTCACAGTTGTTACATATACACAAATTCAATATCGATTTCTTTGTTCCCCGCCTTCTGATTCATCATGAATCGTCCTTTGTATGTAATTAAAGCATTGTTTAATAATGCCGTTTTAGCCAACGAATCAAACATTTTAATTTCCTGTAATTCAGCCATTTCATTATTAAACCAACAAGCAAGTTTCGTTGCGGCATTATCCAAAAATTGTATTAGAAACAGTCCGTGCTCTGCAAAAACCAAATCGTCGTAAGCATAAGCCACATCCAATCCACAAGCATCTTTGATAATAAACCGAACTTTTTCCAGTTCGTATAATTCGGGGTTAAGTTTTCTTTTCATTTTATTCAATATAAGTACCTGGATTACAGACTAGTTAAACAATCTGTGTTTCAACATTCATTTTCGGCATAAAGCGCCGAACTAATAATCTGATTAAATTCAAAAATTTCATCTTCTTTGAAAAACCGAGCAATTTCCGCTTTAGCATTTTCAATTGTATCGGAGGTATGTACAATATTTTCCTGAATACTCATACTCAAATCGCCTCTGATAGTACCGGGAGCTGCTTCGCGTCCGTTGGTGGCTCCTGCCATGTGATGTGCAATTTCCACAACTTCAACCCCTTGCAACACGCAAACAATCACCGGACTTTTCATCATCGATTTCTTGATATACTTAAAATAAGGACGCTCAAGTAAATGTACATAGTGTTCATCAAGAATTTTATCATCTAATTGCATCATTTTCATAGCACAAATCTGAATGCCTTTTGCCTCGAAACGACGAATGATTTCACCAACTAAATTTCGGAGAACAGCGCTTGGCTTAATTATCAATAATGTTTTTTCCATTGTTTATTTTTTAAAATGCTGGTTCAATTATTTGTTCCATACGGTTTTCAACTAAAACTTTAATTTCTTTAATTCCTTCGTTCATGGCTATTAATTCATCTTTCGAAGGTTGGCGGTAACCAAAACCATCGATGGAGCAAATGGCTTCGAATTTCCCCACAAGTATGCAGGTATGTTTTACCGATACAGGAAGTTCCGGTTCAAACTGCAAAGCTTCTTTGTACATGGCTATGGGCATGTGATGTGTCGCATTCCAGTCGTAACGGGCAAGAAGTGCAATGAAATATTTTTCGACACTCATAACTGCCAACTGGTAAAGTAAATCGTTGTCGAACCGCGAGTTGTCATTGCCAACACTTTTGCTAAAGGTTGAAAAATAGCCATTTGCATACTTCAGACTCGATTTTGCAAGTTCAAACATCTCTGTATCAGGTATAATTATTTCCGTTGACATATTATTTAATATTTTAAAATGGACAATTCTTTATCAATGGTTCTGATATACTCCTGAGTATATAAATCAAAAAACTCCTTTTTCGAAATCGTTCTTTTTACTTTTTCCGAGCTTCGTTTTACCAAATCAAGCAAACGAGTGCTAAATTCATCATCAAATAATAATCCCGATTGTCGCATAAAAAATTCTAAAGTTGATTTCCCGCTGTGCTTTCCAATTAAAAACTCTGCTTCTTTACGTCCAATTTGATCGGCAGCAAGCAATTGATAAGTGCTACGGTTCTTCAATAAACTATTGGTATGAATGCCACTTTCGTGACTATAAACCATTTTTCCGGTCACCGGTTTGCTGTCGCCCACTTGTCGTTTGGATACTTTGGATACATAATCGCTTAATTCCTGAAATTTAATCATATTCAAACCACAATTCACTTTTGCACTCATTTCCAATGCCATAGCCACTTCTTCCATAGGGGCATTACCGGCACGTTCACCTAAGCCATTTACAGTGGTACTCAAACAATTAGCTCCTGCCATGAATGCTGCCAATGTATTTGCTGTAGCCATTCCTAAATCGTTATGAGCATGAATCTCGAGTGGAATATCCTTATCAATACTTCTGATATTTGAAATCAAATCAAAAGTTGTCATTGGATTAAGTATACCTACAGTATCAGCCAATCGAACACGGGAAGCACCAAACGAGATAGCAGCAGAGACAAACTCCTTCAAAAAATTTATTTCAGCACGCGATGCATCCTGAGCTCCGATTGTAACATATTCAAAATTTTGAGATGCAATGTCAATCATTTCGCGCAATTGAGTCAAAACCCACTCAGGACTTTTATCCATAACCTGCATCAAAATAGTTGAAACGGGAAATGATAAATGAATTCCATTGGTTCCTGATTTTGTTGCACACAAAATGTCGGTTTTATTAGCTCTGCACCAGGCCAACGTTTTGAAATCGAACCCAATATTACAAATAGTACGAATATCGTTTATCTCCTTTTCGCCCATTGCAGGTGTTCCGATTTCAATTTCAGGCACACGCACATCATCCAGCAATTCAGCAATCCGAATTTTCTCGTTCAATCCAAAAACAACGCCCGGAGCTTGTTCTCCGTCGCGCAGGGTGGTGTCGATAAAGTATGGTTCCATATTATTTACTATTTATTCATTTACCATTTACTATTTAAATGGTAAATAGTAAATGGTTTAATTGTAAATTCCTTTAATCTGCTATCGAATACTTCTCGCAGCATTCGCCTTCTTCGAGTGCATCGAGAATTTCGTCGATTACATCTTCGCCTGTTACGCCACCGTACCAAAAGTTGTTCGGTTGCACTACCACCACCGGTCCCTGCGAACAAACGTTCAGACAAGCAGTTGTTGTTACTACTACATCCAATCCACGATCAGATGCTTCTTCGGCTATATACTGAAGCAATGAAGTTGCTCCTTTTTTGTTGCATGCTCCCTGAGCATCGCCAGCCACGCGGTACGAGTTACATACCAAAATGAGGTACTGAGGTTTTTTCATTTTTTTGAGTTATTTATTATTTTTAAAAATTTACCATTTATCCCGATAGCTATCGGGGTTACCATTTACTATTTGTTTCTATCACTTCTTAAAATTGTACCTCGTAAATGATATAATTGTAAATATCTTTATCCACATCCCTGAGCATCACCTTTACAGGCACTTCCGCATTTAAAAGCATCTGGCTTAGCAATGGAACGAATCACTTTGTTGTTGTAAACCCCTTCGAGACCTTCGTCAATCAGCCCCGTCATTTCCACTACATGTACTTTGCAGGAATTCAGCATCGTTTTAGGGTTTTCGCCCGCGCCGCTCACCAGAATTGCACGACAATCGACCAACAAACGAGCCATATCCAACCAGCGACGGTCGCCACCGCCTGTTGGAGGTGTTTCGCGCATTTCCACAAACTTAAATCCGTTAGGTGTTTGGCGGAAAATATGCAACGAACTTGCTTCGCCCAAATGCTGATTTACCAATAAACCTTCGTTGGTAGCCACAGCCACATACGGACGATCGGTATCAATTTCGTGACGGGTGGAATATTCTTTCAACAATACATGCGTTTCGCTCAAATCCTTACCAAGTAATCCGGCAGCATCGGCCCTACAACGTGAACAGTGACTCATTATGGGCAAAAATTCGGATGCCAACGTACGCACTTTAAAAACCATTTTAGCATCGGGCTCAATCAACTCTGCAAAATCAGTTTCGGCAGTTGGAATCAATGGAATACAGTTAATGACATCAGCACCAAGTTCAGCACATTTTTTGGCTACTGCAGGAATATGATCCTCATTAATGCCCGGAATAACAATGGAATTGATTTTTACAACTATTCCGGCAGCTTTCAATTTCGGGATACAGGCCAGCTGACGTTCCATCAGTATAGTTGCACCTTCAAGGCCACGATATATATGTTTTTTAAACCGCACCCATTTGTAAACTTTAGCTGTAATATTTGGATCAACTGCATTGATAGTAATGGTCACATGCGAAACACCGAGTTTTGCAATTTCGTCGATATGTGGTTCAAGTTCTAATCCATTGGTAGAAAGACAGAAAACTTTTTCCGGAAATTCCGCTTTGGCACGACGCATGGTTTCGAGGGTTTCCTCTGCATTAGCGAACGGATCACCGGGACCGGCAATACCTATCACCACCAGATTTTCGATACGATTATTCAAATCTTTCAGGTACTCCACAGCTTGATATGGTTTCAATATTGACGAAGTAACACCCGGGCGACTTTCGTTCACACAATCGAACTTGCGATTACAGTAACCACACTGGATATTACACTTTGGAGCTACCGGCAAATGCACGCGGGCATTGGTGTGTTTGGCTTCTTTATCGAAGCAAGGATGGGCAGAAGACCTCTCTGCTCCTGTTGTGGTTTTTGCTCCACTAACAATGGTCGATGTTGTTTCCATAATCTTTATTTACTATTTATTCATTTACCATTTACTATTTGTTAGCTCCATTCTTTTAAATGGTAAATAGTAAATAATCAAATTGTCAATTACAAATATTTATATCCAATCGGTGAATTTTCCTGTTTATATTCTATTAATGCATTCACAACTCTGTCGAATAATTCCTGCGTACCGCGATACCCGATATGATGCATACGGTTAGCGCCAAAGCGATCGTGAATAGGGAATCCTACGCGTACCAACGGAATTTTTCGTTCGCGGGCAATGTAGTAACCTTTGCTATTCCCCAACATGAAATCAGGCTGAAATTCATCGGCTTTTTCTTTTAATGTTTCAAAATCAGCTCCTTTGATATAAAATGGCTCTACTCCTATTTCCTTACACCAATCGGCCATGGCAGTTACAAAATCCTCTTCGCCATACAACAATGCTTTTTTTCCAAAAACATATTTATGCGCATCCACATAAGCATCTACCAATCGTCCACGCTCTTTTCGGTGCTGCTCAGGTAATTCCTTTCCTGATAGGGTTTTCAGTACTTCAATGAACTTGTCAGTTGCTTCGATGCCTATGGGAAGTGGCATTTGGTGATTTTTTATATAGTAAGAAGATTCGAGCCACTCGCCGGCAGTTTGTATAGAACTTTTGTCTTTAATGCGCGAAAAACTTTTGTTGAATTTTTCGCCAAACTCTATAGTTGCTTTCGAATTTCCTATACGTTGAATATCCTGTACGGTTGTTCCTCCGGTTGGAATCAATTGATACTCTGAAGTATATTCATTATCAAGTGTTTCGCTATAATCGGGGAATAAGGTAAATTTAATTCCAAAATCTTCCAATAATTGCTTTAAATATCGGATATCGGCAGGCGAAACCATACCCGGAAGAATGGTAATTTTATTTCGAACATTTTCGAACTCGGCCAGCGATTTTATTGTTGCAAACACTGTATTGTGAAATCCCTCGGCATGACTACCACAATAACTTGGTGTAGAGGCATGTATAAATGTTGGAAGATTTTTCTCGATGGCACTATTTTCTTCACGGTAATTATGAATATGCCCGGGAATATCCTCCCCAATGGTTTCGGACAAACAAGTGGAAGCAATGCCAATTACTTTGGGTTTGTATTGCTTGATAATATTATTGATACCAGTAATAAAATTGCGACTTCCACCGTAAATCGTTGCTTCTTCGCTAAAGTTACTCGAAGCAATATCAACAGGTTCTTTATAATGACTTATCATGTAGCGACGAATGTATGTAGCGCAACCCTGACTGCCATGAATCAATGGCACGCATCCTTCAATTCCCTTGAAAACTAACGACGCTCCCAGCGGTGCACAAAGTTTGCAAGAGTTGCGGGTGGAGACGAAACTCGACCTCTCCCTAACCCTCTCCAAAGGAGAGGGAACTAAGCTATTAATATTATTATGCTGTACCATTAAGTTTCTAATTAAATTCACTAGTGTCCGGTTGTTGAACCGGTATTTATTCTGAAACTCTTTATTATTAATAGTTTCAGAGGTTTAAAATATT
>JAKLIM010000130.1 GCA_022709605.1 Bacteroidota bacterium
CTTATTCTCCGTCGACTAAAAGTTGCATTTGCAAGTTGAATTCAAGATAGATTATTGAAATGGACAAGAATAAAAACATCAAATTATTAGAACAATATTTCGATGGCACCATTACCAAACAAGAGGTAATGAGGCTGTTAGAGGAATTGAAGAATGATGAATTCGAAAAGGAATGGATGCTGGATCAGTGGAATCAGACTCCGGAAATGATGAATAAAGGCGCTCAAAAGCAAATTTTAGACAAAATTAAAGCTGAAATTGTGCCGGCACGTACATTTAAATGGAAGCAATGGTTGTCAGTGGCAGCTGTCGTTTTACTGGTTTTCACCACATCGCTTTCGGCTTTTTTGCTTTACGAATCGCAAAGTAATAAAACAGCCGGAGATATGACAGTGACAGTTGAAAAAGGACAAAAAGTGGCATTAACCTTACCAGATAAAAGTCGTGTTTGGGTCAACTCAGGCTCTACAATGACCTATGGTAGTCGTTTTAATTCGAAGGAAAGAATTATTCAGCTCAATGGCGAAGCGTATTTCGAAGTTGCAAAAAACAAGAATGCTCCCTTCATAGTTCAAAGTCAGGGTTTTTCGGTAGAAGCGCTCGGAACTGCGTTCGATGTAAAAGCATATCCTGATGAGAATCAGATTTCGACAGTGTTGATGGAAGGAAAAGTTGTTGTTGGTGATGGATTAAACACAATAAATTTGTCGCCAAACCAAAGGGTAACTTACAACCGCGACACTAAAAACATGCAAAAGAGCGATGTTGCTGATGGGTTGATGTATGCTGACTGGCGTTACAATAAGCTCACCTTCAATGCTGAAACATTTGAAGATATAGCTTCGGTTCTGGAGCGTAACTACAATGTGAAATTTGTTTTCGAAGCGCAATCGTTAAAAAATTACCGCTATTCAGGCACGATAGGCAACACCAGTTTGGAAAGTTTGTTGCAAATTTTTGCAATGACTTCGCCAATCACCTATCACATGAAAGATTCGGTTATTTATATGAATGAAAACAAAAAATTAATGCCTTATTATAAAAAGGTTTTGAAGTAGTTAAAACTTTGTGTATAAATTTGATAACACAACAAAGTTTGATGCTAAGTATTTTATTAATTTCCCATTTTCTTATTTTCTTAATTTCCTATTTTCCTATTTTCTCATTTTCATAAATATCACAAAAAAAATATTAACCTTAAAATAAATTGCGTATGACAAATACAAGTTAGATTAAATCCTACTTATAATGAGAATTCTAAAGAGATTTCCATTTTCATCCTTATTTCTTCTATTACGATGTCTGCAAATTTCAACCCGATAAGCAACATCAAGTAAATTATTAAATCAACTAATTGTATGAAAATCACAATGAAATACAAAATCAATTTCGCAAGAATCCAGCAGTTACGTTATGTTTGGATTGCCATTCTCACTTTGGGTATTGCCATTAGCACTACTGCCCAGGTATCAGTCAAGGCAAACAATCTGCCTATCCGACAAATTCTTAAAACAATAGAAAAAAATACCGATTTCAAATTTTTTTACAACGATAATTTTGCTGCGCTCGATAAAGTGGCATCATTAAGTGTAACAAATGTCCCAATTGACAATGCATTGGCATCACTTTTTAAAGAAAGTGGCATAAGTTGGGAAAAGAAAGACAACAATCAAATAGTACTTGTACCCGAAAAAAAGTCCGAAAGACAACAAGCTCAATCCGACGGACAAGCCCTCAAAATAAGTGGAACAATTACCGACCCCGAAACCGGTGAAAGTATGATTGGCGTGAATGTAATTGTAAAAGGAACTTCACAGGGTGTAATTTCAGATAGTAATGGTAAATATAGCCTCAATGTAACCCGACCTGCAACACTGGTATTTTCTTCAATCGGATATATCACTCAAAATGTGCAGGTTACAAATCAGAGTACACTCAATATCAGTTTGGAACCCGATACTAAAAAATTAGATGAAGTGGTGGTAGTTGGTTATGGCGTTCAGAAAAAAAGCGATGTAACTGGTGCTATGATCAGTGTTGGCGAAAAGGAAATAAAAGCTCGTCCGGTTAACAATGCCCTGGAAGCCATGCAGGGAAAAGCAGCCGGTGTGGATATTACTTCGAATGAAAGACCCGGTGAAATTGGTCAAATTAATATACGTGGTGTACGCTCGATAACTGCCAGCAGTTCACCATTATACGTTGTTGATGGAGTGCCTCTGATGTCAAGTTCCGGTATCGAAACCATTAATCCTTCCGACATTGAATCCATCGATGTATTAAAAGATGCCTCGGCAACAGCAATTTATGGTTCACGTGGTGCTAACGGTGTAATTCTTGTAACTACCAAATCCGGTAAAGACGGAAAATTAACCATCAGCTATTCAGGATCTGTAACCTCTGAAAATATTCACGACAGAACGAAAATGATGAATGCCGATGAATATCTAACCTGGAGACGATGGGCGTATTATTATGCCGATCCTACAAAATATCCGAGAGGTGATGCGCCCACTCAGGCAAACGATAAAGTGATTTTTTTAGGTGGAAATGATGCGTATGCCTGGAATAATATTATGAAAGGCTGGGAAACTGGAACGTGGGATGGTTCGAAAGTTCAAACAACTGACTGGACATCGATGGTAACCCAAACCGGAGTTTCGACCGATCATAATCTTAGCGTTAGCGGCGGAACCGACAAAATGAAATCTTATGCTTCTTTTGGTTATCTGAATTCAGAAGGTACCATGAAGGGTCAGGCTTACACAAGGTTTTCTTCGAAAATCAACGTTGTTTTAAACCCTGTGAAATGGTTCGAAATGGGTGCAAATATTAATTCAGCCTATAGTATTCAGCAGTTTGGTCAATCCACTACAGGTGGCCAGGTTTCAGGTCCTGGAAGTATTTATGCCGCTGCCAATGGCATTTTTCCGTATGCAGTGCCTTACGATGTTGATGGAAACCGCATTATTTATCCGGGTGGCGACGATATGGTAAAAACAGCCATTGACGAATGGAAATATTCACAAGATCAACGTACAAGTTTCAGAACATTAGGCAGTTTTTATGCGCAGTTGAATATTCTTCCGGGTTTAAGATACCGTGTAAATTTCGGTCCTGATTTTCGTTACTTCGACAATGGCATCTTTATCGATGCACAATCGGTATTACGCAACGGAAGCCCAAATTATGCTTCAATAAAAAATCAGAAAGATTTCTCGTGGACCTTGGACAATTTGCTTTATTACGATAAAAAAATTGGAAAAAATACATTTGGAGCAACTCTCTTACAATCTGCTTCAGCATGGGATCTTACTTCTACTTATTTACAAGCTGTTAGTATACCTATGGCAAGTCAGAAATGGAATGCCTTTAATACTGCGAATATTCCTACTACGAATATTAAAGCTTATACAACCGATTTGACTCAGCGTAAATTATTATCGTACATGGGTCGTTTAAATTACAGTTTCGACGACAAATATATGCTTACTGTTTCAGGTCGTTGGGATGGTGCTTCGCAGTTATCGGCCGGTCACAAATGGACATTTTTCCCTTCGGCAGCATTGGGCTGGCGCATGGATCAGGAAGAATGGCTTAAACCAATCAGCTGGATTAACCAAATGAAAATGCGTTTAGGCGTTGGTACAACCGGTAATTCGGCTGTTGAACCTTATGCCACCAAAGGACCGTTGGTATCATTGTATTATCCTTATGGAACAACTTCTGTAGCAGGTTATGTGCCTTCTGAATCATTGATTTCGGGCGGTGTAACTCCAATGGCAAATCAATTTTTGGGCTGGGAAAAAACAACTCAGTACAATCTCGGCGTCGATTTTTCTATTTTTAATGGAAGAGTTTCGGGAGTTATCGATGCATATACTTCACGTACTACCGATTTAATATTGCAAATGAGCATACCTGCTTTGACCGGTTTTCAGACAACTTTTGCAAATGTAGGTGAAACCAAAAACAAAGGGATTGATTTGACAATTAATACTGTCAATATTAAGAAAAAAAGCTTCAGTTGGGAAACAAACCTGAATGCTGCCTGGCAAAAAGAAGAAATCGTTTCGTTAGCAAACGGAAAATCGGATGACATTTCGAACAATTGGTTTATTGGTCAATCGGTTGGTATCCTTTATGGCTACGAATCCAATGGTTTGTGGAAAGAAGCAGATGTTGACGAAATGGCTAAATTCAATGCAAATGGTCATAAATTTCAGGTAGGTGGCACGCGCCCGGCTGATTTAAATGGCGATTACAAAATTGATCCAAATAACGACCGTAAAATTATTGGTAACACGCGCCCACGTTGGACGTTAGGTTTGAATAATTCATTCAACTATAAGAATTTCGAATTGTCAATTTTTATTTACAGTCGCCTGGGTTATACCTATAATACAAATGGTGAATGGCAAGGTGGACGTTATGTCCAACGTAGCATCAGTTATTACAATGAAAACAACAAAGATGCTGAATATCAAAAACCTATCTACAATGTAGCAGGTGGCGATCCTTATTACAATGCATTGGGTTATAAAGAAGCTGCATTTATTAAAATCCGAAATATCGGATTAGGATATACGCTTCCTATATCCATTGCTAAACGCTTAAGTTTGCAAAACATTAAAATATATGGTCAAATAAAAAATCCGGGAATGATTTATTCATCAATCAGTTGGTTAGATCTCGATTTGGGCGGATCAACCTATAACAAAGGATTTGTGGTAGGTTTAAATGTTGGATTCTAAACGAATTATTTTAATGCAATTTTTATAAAATAAAAAAATAAAACTTATGAAACGATATAGTAAAATAATAATAGGACTGTTGGCCTTTTCATTCATTACCGGACTATCTTCTTGTTCCGATTTTTTAGATGAAGAACTCACAACAAAACGAAATACTGATTTCTACAATACTGTAGAAGGTCTTGATGGCTTATCCACGGGCATGTATTACAATTTACGCTTTCATTTTGCCTACGAGTGGGCTTTTGCAACCACCAATTACGGAACCGACGAATTTCGCTGCGGTGGCGATGCTTCCAATGCTGTTTGGGATTCGTATGATGGCAGTTTTTCTTCGTTAATTACTGCTGTAAATGTGAACACTGCCATGGCTAATACTTTGTTCGATAACATGTATATTGGCATTAGTTCGGCAAATCTTATGCTCGAAAAAGCGGTAACTGTACTTCCGGATGGCGCTAAGAAAAACACTTACATGGGTGAAGCGTATTTTTTACGGGGATTTAACTACCTGAAACTGGTGCGTCAATACGGAGGTGTGCCTTTGAAACTACAAACAAGTGTTTCGCCCGAGCGCGAATTTAGCCGTGCAACAGCTGAGGAAACTGTGAAGCAGGTTATTTCCGATTTAACAAATGCGTACAATAATTTGCCTCCCACAGCTGCTTTAACAGGCAAAATGACCAAAGATGCTGCGGCTCATTTTTTGGCTAAAGCTTATTTGTTCCGTGCCAGCGAAATTAACGACAGTTGGAATGGTACTACTAAAACTCAGGATTTGATTGAAGCACTCAAATTGGCCGATGAAGTTATTGCTCATCACACATTGGCGCCTAATTTTGCTGATTTGTGGAATTATACAGCCGTAAACGGACCCAATGAAAAATTAGACGAAATTATTTTGGCTGCACAATTTTCGAATGATATTGCTTCGAATGGTACGTATGGCAATCAGGTACATTTGTATTATTTATCTCAATATTTGAATTTGCCAAATATGAAACGTGATATAGCCGGTGGACGTGAATATCAACGTTTACGTACGAATTATTATGCTTACAATGTGTACGATAAAGTGAACGATTCGAGGTTTTGGAAAAGTTTCAAAACAAAATATGCGGTGAATAATCCTGCAGCAGGATATGCTTTGGGCGATTTAGGTGTACTGTATATTATCAATAGCCCAACCGATACCCGTTATTCGGCAGTGGGAAGTTTGAAAACCATTACAGACCCAAAAACAGGCAAAATTGTTCCGAATGTTTTTGCAACTTATGCAGAAGGTGGCGAGTTTTTAAACAGCGATAGTTACCAAAACCGATTTGCACCGTTGAATAAATTTATTGATGGTTCGCGCGATGCAGTTGGAAATGGCAATGGTTACAGAGACGGTATTTTGGCTCGTTTGGCCGACACCTACCTGACGGCTGCTGAAATTTGCATTCGTCAGAAAAATTATTCAAAAGCGTTGGGCTATATTAATTCGGTACGTAACCGGGCTGCTTACAAAGCAGGCGAAAACCGCAAAGCTTATACCGATGGAGGCGCTGCTTACAATGCTGCGTCAAATCCAACCGGCTATGCATCTTTTGGCGCTACAAATTCATATTATACCGAAAATTCGTATTACGAATCGAATGATATACCTGTGGCAGTGACTGCAACTGATTTAACCGTAAGTAGTTTTTCGGCTCTTCCGGCTGTAGATGAGACCATTATCAGTACCTTAGGCTATACAAGTGAATATGACAGAGCAATGTGTTTCTTGTTGAACGAACGTTCGCGTGAGCTAATGGGTGAGTTTTATCGCTGGGAAGATTTGTCGCGAACTAAAACCCTGGTGGCCCGAGCAAAAGCTTTTAACAAAAAAGCAGCACCAAATATTACTGAGAAACACAATCTTCGCCCTTTCCCACAATCGTATCTTGATGCAATTCAAATTGATGGCAGAGCTTTGACCGCTGAAGAAAAAACAGCACAACAAAATCCCGGATATTAATAGTTTTAGTTTGGTTATAAAATTTGATTGAATGATAAAGAGTGAGTGCCTAAGTGCTTCACTCTTTATTTTTTTTTCAAAACAAAAATGAAAACACTTGATATTTGTATGTAAATTTACTCCGCCAGCATAATTTTTCTGTATTCAGAAGGTGGAAAACCTGCAATTTTTTTAAATGTTTTATTAAAATGTGAAATGGTTTCAAAACCACATTCCGAACTTATTTGCGAAATGGTCATTTCGTTCATTAGTAATAATTTACAAGCATATCCTACACGCATTGCAAATATAAAATTTTTCAACGATTTGCCGGTTTCTTTCTTGAAAAACCGACAGAATGCAGTTGAATTCATTGACGAGAAAGATGAAATTTCATCAAGCCGAATGGGTCGGGTATAGTTTTTATTGATAAACGAAATCACTTTATCAATTCGTGATGCTCCATGCTGCGAAAAATATTCGATGTCAGGTGTCGAAATAATTTTTCTATCCTGTATTTCAGACATTTCTTTTAGTATTTGCAAAAAACCTGTCATTTGATCCATTCCATTTTCAAGGGGTAGGCGTGAAATTAATCCCACAAGTTTTTCTGAACAATCTACCGGAAAATACAACCCACAACGCGATTCTTCCAACATATTTTTAATCCGCACAAATTGAGGATAATAGTTCACTGAATGTTGCATAAAGTCCTTTTCGAACTGAATGATCACACCTTTTACTCTTAACTGACTTTCAATTGAATTATATATATCGTCACTTTTAAGATAATGTGGAAGATTGGAGCCAACAAAAAACACATCCCCGGCGTTATATTTTTCAATACTATTTCCTACAAAACGGGTTCCGGTGCTTTCGCTGATATATATTATTTCGTATTCGGAATGAAAATGCCACGGATATGTAAAATGCTGATAATCAAAGAATCTGACTTTTAAAGGTGATAAGCCTGAAATTAAAAGCTGTTCGTTCATTATGTTTTTCATAAATTCTCTTTTTAATATGCAAATTTAGAATTATAGATTGCAAATATAGGAAAAATAATGTATTGATATTGATAGTATTTTTGCAACCAAAATTATATTGAAAATAAATGGATAACTTGTTTAGTATTAAAGGCAAAGTAGCTGTAATTACCGGCGCCGGCGGCGTGTTGGGAGGCAGCATCGCCAAAAGTTTTGTAAATGCAGGTGCAAAAGTTGTTGCCATGGACATCCGCCCTGAAAATCTGGATGTTCGCGTGAAAGAATTAACCGAAAATGGTGGCGAAGTAATCGGTGTGGTGGGCAATGTGTTGGATATTCCAAGCCTCGAAATGGCAGCCAAAACCATAATTGAGAAATGGGGCAGAATTGATATTTTATTAAATATTGCAGGAGGAAATACCCCCGGAGGAACCCTCACAGAAGATAAGACATTTTTCGACATGAATATAGCTGATTGGGAAAAAGTGACCAACCTGAATATGAATGGCACAGTTTATCCGAGCTATGTTTTCGGCCGTTACATGGCTGAACAAAAGTCGGGAAGCATTATCAATGTTTCGTCCATGGCTGCACTTCAATCCATTACCCGTGTTCCGGGTTATTCGGCGGCAAAAGCGGCTGTAAGTAACTTCACCATGTGGTTAGCACTCGAAATGGCAACAAAATTTGGCGATGGAATTCGTGTAAATGCCATCGCTCCGGGCTTTTTTATCGGCGATCAGAACCGTAATGTGTTGATTAATCCTGATGGTTCGTTGACCGATCGTAGCATTAAAGTGATTGCCAACACGCCCATGCGGCGGTTTGGCGATATCAACGAACTCAACGGAGCTGTTCAGTTTTTATGTTCTGATGCTGCAAGTTTTATTACAGGAGTTGTACTTCCTGTGGATGGTGGATTTAGCACATTTAGCGGAGTTTAAATTATGGAAAAAACATGGAGATGGTTTGGTAAAAAAGATGTGATTACTTTGTCCTCACTTCGTCAAATTGGCGTGGAGGGTATTGTAACTGCGCTTCATCACATTCCGAACGGTGAAATTTGGTCGTACGAAGAAATTATTGACCACAAAACTTTCATTGAAAATGCCGGTTTACGGTGGGCCGTGGTGGAAAGTCTGCCCGTAAGTGAAGCAATAAAATATGCTGGAGTAAATCGCGATCAATTAATTGATAATTATATAGTTAGTCTCAAGAATCTGGGTAAAGCAGGCGTTACAACCGTTTGCTACAACTTTATGCCTGTGATTGACTGGATTCGAACAGACCTGAATCACAAATTGGCTGATGGAACTTCTACGCTATTTTTCGAT
>JAKLIM010000131.1 GCA_022709605.1 Bacteroidota bacterium
TAAAAATATCGCAGCCAAAAGCATAAACCGAATCGGTAGGAAAAATAATGATGCCTCCGTTACGAAGCACTTCGGCTACATAACGGATTTGAACAGGATTTGGATTTGTTTCGTAGAGTTTTAAAAGCATGCTTTTAAAATGAAAAATGTAAAATGAAAAAACTTGAATAATGCTTAGTGATTTATTAAAACGTTCAAAAATACAAAAAAAATCCTGCAAAAATAATTTACAGGATTTTATATTTGATTTTATTGTTTTATTGCAAAATTGCACTAAATCAAAACGCGTCAATAATTGCTTTGAAATCAGCAACTTTAAGAGATGCTCCACCAATCAGACCACCATCAATATCAGGTTGTGCAAAAAGTTCTGCAGCGTTCTTAGCATTACAACTTCCACCGTATAATATTGATGTATTTTCAGCCATATCCTTTCCGAATTGATATGCAATCAGGCCACGAATGAAAGCCAACATTTCCTGAGCTTGTTCTGTAGAGGCGGTTACACCTGTGCCAATGGCCCAAATTGGTTCGTAAGCAATTACAATTTTACTGAAATCATCAGTGCTAAGATTGAAAACTGTTTCTTCCAACTGATTTTTCACATACGCGTTTTGTTCGTCAGCATTACGTACTTCCAACGCTTCGCCACAGCAATAAATCGGAATCAAACCGTTTGCCAAAGCCAAAGCTACTTTGCTGTTCAGTTTTTCACTTGTTTCACCGTAATATTCTCTGCGTTCCGAGTGTCCGAGAATTACATAATCAGCGCCGGTAGATTTTACCATGGCAGCACTAATTTCGCCTGTGTAAGCACCGGATTCTTTATCAGCACAATTTTGAGCAGCTACACCAATAACTTTTGTATCGATAGAAGCGGCTACACTTGCCAAATGAATAAACGGAGTTCCGATAACTACGTCACAATTTAGTTTTGTATCAGCCAAAGCTGCGTTTAGCTCAGTAGCCAAATTTAACCCTTCCTGAAGGGTTTTGTTCATTTTCCAGTTTCCTGCAACAATGTTTTTTCTCATTTTTTATATTCTTTATTTATGTTTGAATTTTCACTTTGTTAGTTACGAATGAAAAAATTGTAAATTCTTAAAAGTCTTTCCAGTGCCATTTCTTTTGAACAGTACCTTTTTTGATCAGTACCAAGCCCGGATTGGACCGAATGATGGTTTTCAAAGTTATAGGGTCTGTTTTGCAAAATGGATAGCTAACACCGGTTTTTTCTTTAAATGCAGCAATTTGATCGTCGGACGATGCGGTAAGTGCATAAAAGCGGACAGTTGTATTTTTATATTTTTCGTAAATTTCCTGCGCTTTTTTAGCTCCTTTTTCCGATGTTTTATTCAAATCATACATAATCAACAAATAAGTAGATCCGGCATAATAAATTACATCTTCGGTAATATCCTCAAAACTTGAATTTACCATTGTAAAATTATGAATCGGAGCTTCGTACCCTTTCGAAATAACAGTGGTTTTCTGGTCTATAAATTTCCAGGTTGAATCTCCTTTGGGATAGTTTTCGAGCGTGAATTCCTTTTGTAAGCCGTCTTTCTCATAAATAAATGTAACTGTAGATTTTTCTTTAGCTGCATCCTCAGGAATAATCATAGCATCCGGAATGTTCACACCTATTTTGTAGGGACGAAAGTCAATCAACGGTAAATGATTTAAGCAGTAAACGGATAATCCCACACCAACAATGGTAAATGCCGATAACACCATCCATTCAATATGAGGCAAAAGGACTGGATTTTTTCCTCTGATTGTTATTATTAAAACAATTGACAGTACAAGAAAAACAATATTTTTATAGAATGTTTGCCAATTGCTTATAACTAATGCATCTCCAAAACATCCACAGTCGGTAACCGGGTTGTAAATGGCTATATACAAGGTAAGTGGAGTCATTATTAACATAAAAAGCAAAGCCGCGAACGAAGTATATCGCAGGTGAATCATAAAAAGAAGATTCAGTCCGATAACTAATTCGATGACCGGAAGAATAATTCCCCCGGGCAAAGCTAAAAATGTAAGATTAGAAAAAAAGCCTCCAAAAGCAGTAAAATAATCTTCAATTTTATAGGTGAGACCAAGTGGATCGATGACTTTTACAAATCCTGAAAAAATAAAAACAATGGCCAGCAAAATCCTGCTGATATGCATCATCCAGGTTGCAGCTTTTTGCCACATCGATGTACTTTGTGAAATATATTTATTTTTTGGTGACATTATTTTGGTTTATGACGTTTATTCTACTCTTTATTTGAAAATAAGAAATTAAGAAAATAAGAAATTGAGAAAAAGTTTTGGAGCAATGCTCTGTCATTTAATAGAATCTTAACTTTATACTAATCAAAACACTATGAATTCTCATTTTTTCTCTCTTCCATTTTAATCAGTCCAAACATCGAATAATTTATCATATCGAAATAATTAGCATCTATCCCTTCCGAAATCAATGTTATACCCTGATTATCTTCAATCTGTTTGGTGCGATAAATTTTCATCAAAATCAAATCCGTATACGATTCCATGCGCATCAATCGCCAGGCTTCGTCGTAATCATGATTTTTATTCATCATCAGCTCTTTGGCCTGTTGCATGTATTTGTTGTATAATGCAATTCCGGATTCAAAACTCAAATCGTCTGTTTCTGAATTGCCCAACTCCAACTGTATCAGTCCGATAATTCCATAGTTGACAATGCCGATGAGTTCGGAACGGATACCTTCATTCACTTTCGATACGCCTTTGGTTTCGATGGAACGGATTCTGTTGGCTTTGATATAAATCTGGTCGGTAACCGATTTCGGACGTAAAATGCGCCACGATGCACCGTAATCTTTCATTTTTTTAGTGAAAATATCGCGGCAAATTATAGCTACCTGATCAAATTGCTGGTCGGTATGATTCATTATAATGATGTTGTAAATTCGGAGGTGCAAATTTACAATTTTTTATTGAAAAAACAGGAATAATTTTGAATTTCCGTTGTGGAATTCAACCAGAAATGAGCAAATTTTTTTACCAAAACAAAAATCACTCAAGATTATAACACCAATTCTTTAAATAATTTTTCTAAAGTACGATCTAAATTTTCAGAAAATCCGGGATGGGGTCGTGAAGTCTGAATGCAGGAACTCCGAACAGCAGTAAGCCACCGAAATCGTTCAGGAATATCGAGTTGTGCAATTTCACCACCATCTTTACTGCCATCGCAAATTTTTTCAAACGAAAGTATGGTATCGCGAAGTAATTCCACGTCCAGTTCCGACGAAAAAAGACTTAAACGCTGCTCGTCTAAATGGAACAACATTCGAATGTATTTTGCCCTTTTCGAAAAAAGGATAATTCCGATATTTATAAATTCTTCACGCTCTACCCTGGGCAAAACCCGAATCACAGCATATTCATATAAGTGTTTTCCTTGCATTTTGCGCTTCGTTTAAAAAGTTATTTGAATCTTCAATTCGTCGTGTAAGAAACTGAAAATAAACTTCACGGACATCATTCGCCGAAAAACCTTCTTCTGCAACTTTTGCCCACTCATCGGGTATTAAATTCACTATTTTGCGAATAATTTCAACAGTAAGAATATTTTTGCAAAAAGCATCAGCTTCGTCTAATTGATCAGCTACTGGTAACAAAACATGGCTACTAATCAATGGAAATGGGCTCAATGCCTGTTTTTCCCAATTGGTCCAGGTATGATGAAAATACAAAGTTGCACCATGATCAATCAGCCAGAGTTCTTTATGCCACATCAGCATATTTGTATTGCGAACGGTACGGTCAACGTTTGTCAGAAATGCGTCCATCCATACAATTTTTGATGCTGTCAGTCCATCCACTTTGGTTGTTACCGGGTCGAAAGTCAATGCGCCTGACAGAAAATGCAGACCCAGATTCAGTCCGCGACTGCCCTGCAGTAAATCCTGAATTTCTTCATCACCTTCCGATTGTCCGAAAGCTTCATCAAGCTGAATGAAAACCAGTTCGGGTACGCGCAATTCCAGCAGTTTTGCAACCACACCACCTATCAATTCTGAAATGAGTGCTTTCACACCATGTCCGGCTCCCCGAAACTTGACAACATATTTGAAGTCGTCATCAGCTTCGGCCAATGCTGGCAAGGAACCTCCTTCGCGCAAAGGAGTGATATAGCGGGTTACATTTACGGTACGTAGAGTCATAATAAATATTATGTGATATTCAACCACTTTGTGGCTGAGAGTTTGCTTATTTCATTATCCGTGGGCTTTACCCACGGTTATTAACATTTACTCCCTTCGGGAGATAAAAATACATACAATCAACTCTTTTTTGTCCTGAAAGGACTGAATATATAAAAAATTTGAAATAACCGAAGAATATTTGTCCTGAAAATACCGAATACAATTAAGCTTTGATACAACCGACGCATCTTTGTCCTGAAAGGACTAAATATGAATAACCTCCGGTGAAACCGGAGGACTTCGGAATCCCGCCACAAAACAGCCCCGAAGGGGTTGAATTTCACGGAAAGAATTTCTCATCTATTTTCACTCCATGTTCAAGTAAAAGTTTTCTCAATTCCTCTTCAAAAGTAGTTGTTTTATGGTGGTCTCGCTGATTTTTGATGTAATTAATAATTGTATCTTTATCTTTGTAAGCATAAGTAAATGCAGCATATCCATCACTCCAACCTTTAAAGAGAGGAAACTTACCACATTCTTTAAGCCAAATTGAAGAAGCTGTTTTTATATCTCTAAGATAATCTGCTAATGCAATTGACGGGTGTAAATCACATAAGATATGGATATGATCTTCCATTCCATTTATTCGATAAAGTACACCATTCTTACCTTTTATTGTTCCCCAAATATATTTGTAAAGCTCATCACTATTTTCGAAATTTAATGTTTTTTGGCTGTCTTTTGTCCTAAAAACAATGTGATAGAGTATCTGACGGTAGCTTGACATAGTTAATTATATTTTAGTTAGTATTATTCAACCCCTTCGGGGCTGAGAGTCTGTTTCGTATTATAACCGTGGGTTTCACCCACGGTTATTCATATTTAGTCCTTTCAGGACATATGCATGTTTATTCTTATTTATATTTAGTCCTTTCAGGACATATGCATGTATATTCTTTTATAATCAATATTTCTCCCGAAGGGAGAAAATATGAATAACCTCCGGTGTAACCGGAGGACTTCAGAATGCTAAAAGTAACAGCCCCGAAGGGGTTGAATATGATTTAAATTGTTTCATGGTTTAAACAACACCCTGAATGCTTCCTCCACTTTCTTTACCATCACTATTTCCATATTTATTTTGCCAATATTCAGAGCTTTCAAGTTGAAATCGGGAATAATCATTTTCTTGAAACCTAATTTTTCGGCTTCGAGTATGCGTTGTTCGATGCGGTTGATGGGACGAATTTCGCCCGAAAGACCCACTTCGCCAGCCACGCAAACATGTTTTTCGATGGCAATGTCAACATTCGAAGAAAGTATGGCTGAAATAACTGCCAGGTCGATGGCCGGATCGTTCACTTTCAGACCACCTGCAATATTAAGAAATACATCTTTTTGGGCAATTTTAAATCCGGCCCGTTTTTCAAGTACCGCCAGCAGCATATTCAATCGACGAAGATCGAATCCTGTACACGACCGCTGAGGCATTCCATAAGCAGCTGAACTAACCAATGCCTGAACTTCAATCAGAAACGGACGTACTCCTTCGATAGCCGAAGCAATGGCAACGCCACTCAATCCCTCGTGATTTTGCGAGAGCAGAAGTTCTGAAGGATTGCTTACTTCGCGCAAACCACTTTGTTGCATTTCGTAAATGCCAAGTTCGGTTGTGCTGCCAAAACGATTTTTAATCGAACGCAGGATGCGATACATATAATGCTGATCTCCTTCGAATTGCAAAACTGTATCCACAATATGTTCCAATACTTTTGGACCGGCAATGCTGCCTTCTTTGTTGATATGACCGATAAGTAACACGGGCGTTCCACTGGTTTTGCAGTATTTGAGCAAATGTGCTGCACACTCGCGCACCTGCGAAACCGATCCCGGTGACGACTCAACCATTTCGGTAGAAACTGTTTGAATTGAATCGACAATGACCACATCGGGTTGAATATTCTTTATGTGTACAAAAATTTGTTCCAACGAGGTTTCACTCACAAAATAACAATCGGGATGGTCGTATTTCAGACGCTCGGCACGAAGTTTCAGTTGCTTTACACTTTCTTCGCCCGAAATATAGAGCGTGCGTTTGCCTTTGAGGTTTAGCACAACCTGCAAAACCAATGTCGATTTACCGATGCCCGGTTCACCACCAATCAAAACCAACGATCCGGGAACCAAACCACCTCCCAAAACTCTATTCAACTCGTTGCTCGACGTGTCAATACGGCTTTCTTCAGTTGTTTCAACTTCATCAAGCCGTACCGGTTTTTGTTTGGTAATTTCGAGTCCGCCAAGGCTGATTTTGGGAGAGTTATCTTTGCTGATTATTTCTTCAACGTACGAATTCCACTCACCGCACGATGGACATTTGCCAATCCACTTGGGCGAATCGGCTCCGCAATTCTGACAAACATATACTGATTTGGTTTTGGCCATGTTATGAATTTGAAAATTTGAAAATTTGAAAATTTGAAAAAGAAACACAAAAATAGGGATTTTTATTTTAGTTGTAGCATGAATTTACGCTCACCTTTTTTATTCTGAAAAAAAATCTGTTCTTTTGTATTTCCATTTCAATAAAAAATTCTAATTCAATGAAAATACGTATTTTTTTCTCTACGCTTTTGTTATCCGGAAGTTTGATAACTACTGTTCTGGCTCAAAAACAACCCAAAGCACCCATTCAACAAGTGTCATTTACGCAGGTTCAGATGAATGATCAGTTTTGGGCGCCTCGTATCGAAACCAACCGCACTGTTTCCATCCCATCAGCTTTTAATGAGTGTGAAAAAAATGGCCGGTTCGATAATTTTGCATTGGCTGCGGGACTTATCAAAGGAGAACATAAAGGTGATTTTCCGTTCGATGATACCGATCCCTATAAAATTATTGAAGGGGCATCGTATTCATTGGCTGCCAAATACGATAAAAAGTTAGATCAATACCTCGATAGCGTTATTCATCTTAACAGTTCAGCACAGGAAGCCGATGGTTATCTGACCACTTGTGTTACCAATAAATGCACGCGACTTGAAGGTTGGTGGGGAAAATCCCGCTGGGAGAAAATAAACAGTCACGAACTTTATAACTCCGGGCATCTATACGAGGCTGCAGTGGCGCATTTTCAATCCACAGGGAAACGCACACTTTTAAATGTAGCCATCAAAAATGCAGACCTTGTTTGCAAAGTTTTTGGTCCCGGCGAAGGACAAATTCACCGTCCGTCGGGTCATCCGATTATTGAAATGGGTCTTGCAAAACTCTATAAAGCCACCGGCGATAAAAAATACCTGACGATGGCAAAATATTTTGTAGAGGAAACCGGTCGTGGAACCGATGGGCATCGACTGAATGAGTACAGTCAGGATCATATGCCCATTTTGAAACAGGCTGAAATTAAAGGTCATGCAGTTCGGGCCGGGTATCTTTATTCGGGAGTGGCGGATGTGGCCGCACTCACCGGCGATACAGCTTATTTCCATGCACTTACACGCATTTGGGACAATATGGCTTCGAAAAAACTGTATATCACCGGTGGGATTGGTTCTCGTGCGCAGGGCGAAGGATTTGGCCCCGATTATGAATTGCACAATCACACGGCGTATTGCGAAACCTGTGCGGCGATTTCTAATGTTTACTGGAATCAGCGCATGTTTTTGGCTACCGGCGATTCAAAATACATAGATGTGTTGGAACGCGCATTGTACAACGGTGTAATATCGGGTGTTTCGTTGAGCGGCGATAAATTTTTCTACGATAATCCATTGGAATCAATGGGTCAACACGAACGTCAGGCCTGGTTTGGTTGTGCTTGTTGCCCTGGAAATATTACCCGCTTTATGGCTTCGGTTCCGGGTTACATGTATGCTGTTCAGGAAAATACATTATTTGTAAATCTTTATTCGCAAAGTATTTCTAATATTGAAATACAAAAAAACAAATTGGAACTTAAACAAACTTCGGAATATCCGTGGGATGGAAAAGTGATATTAACAGTAACTCCGACGAAAGCGAAGAAATTCACTTTAAAACTTCGTATGCCGGGTTGGGCCGAAAACAGTCCGGTACCAACAGATTTATATGCTTATGCTGAAAAAAATAATGAAAATGTTCAAGTGCTTGTGAACGGAAAAGTTAGTAAATCAACAAAAGAAAAAGGGTATATCAGCATTAAACGACTGTGGAAAAAAGGAGATCGGATAGAATTTCTGCTTCCCATGCCTGTTCGCCGCGTAAAAGCCAATGATAATGTGGTAGATGACAGAGGTAAAATGGCTTTTGAGCGGGGTCCGGTTTTGTATTGTTTAGAAGCGGTTGACCAGACCGATAAACATGTTTTCAATAAATTTATTCCTGAAAATGCCCCATTGAATTATGAATTTAAAAATGATTTGCTGAATGGTGTTATGCTGCTAAAAGGCACAGCGCAACAAATTGAAAAAGAAGGCGATGCAGTTGTTCAAAAGGAAGTCCCTTTTACCGCTATTCCTTATTCTACATGGAATAATCGGGGAGCAAACGAAATGGCTGTATGGTTGCCGGTAAAAGCAGAAATTGCCCGACCCACTCCCGATTCTACCATTGCTTCAAGTGCAATAGCAAATGTTTATGGCGTAAATGATCAATGGGAACCTACATCTTCGTCCGATGTTTCAAAACCGTATCATTATTGGTGGTTGAAAAAAGGAACAGAAGAAAGCCTTGATTATGTTTTTGATAAAATTGTTATTTATTGTTTATGATATAACTAAAAATGGTAATAAAACCCCATCATTATTTCAATACTTTTGCCGTTACCTCTAAGAAATTCAATATATGGATTATCTCCACTATTGCTCGATTTAAATTCA
>JAKLIM010000132.1 GCA_022709605.1 Bacteroidota bacterium
TTTTCATTCCGCCGCATTTCACTTTTCATATAGACAATACGGAGGATGTGCTCATGTTTTTTATGTTTTTCATAATCGCCCTGCTCAACGGCGTACTCACTTCGCGGGTACGCCGGCAGGAAATGCGCATCCGGAAGCGGGAAGAACGAACACATGCACTTTACAGTTTAACCAAAGAATTATCAGAAGTAAATGGTGTGGAAGAAGTGAAAAATGTTGTTTTACAGGGAGTTGAAAGGTATTTTAAATCCGTTTCGCTGGTTTTGTTGCCCGACGAAATAAACGGTAAACAGCCGGAAATAAATTTTAAATTCACGCCTGATGAATTAAAAGCTATAAAACAATGCTTCGAACAATCGGTTAAATGCGGGCGATTTACCGACATTTATCCTGATCAGACTTACAGCTTTTTTCCGTTGGTGGGAACACAAATGAAAATTGGAGTACTGGTGCTGAAACAAACTGAACAATTTACTTACGGCGAAGAACAGTTTTGGGATGCTTACCTGGGACAGGTTACAGGGAAATTTGAACGCGAAATTCTGCGCAGTGTGGCTCGTAAAGCTTATTTGTTAGACGAGTCGGATAAATTGTACAAAACCTTGTTCAATTCTATTTCGCACGAATTACGCATTCCGGTAACTGCTATTATGGGTGCTTCGGATACTTTAATTACCGAAAAGTATCCCGAAAAAGTGCAACAGGAATTGCTCTCGGAAATCAATATAGCTTCCGTCAGACTGAATCATCTGATTGAAAACCTGCTGAATATGTCGCGGTTGGAATCGGGACGACTTTCGCTGCGTTACGATTGGTGCGATGTTCACGATTTAATCAATCGCGTTACCGAAACATTGCATCAGGAACTGCATCCGTTTTCGGTGAATATTCTCATTCCGGACGATTTGCCCATGGTGAAATTGGATTTTGGACTGATGGAACAGGTGATTCATAATTTGTTGCTCAATGCCACTCAATACGCGCCACCCAAAAGTGTGATCAGCGTGGAATTTGGAATTGAAAATAATGTGTTAAAAATAGCTGTAAGTGATAATGGTCCGGGGTTTCCGGAGGAAGAACTGACATCGGTTTTCGATAAATTCTACCGCGGAAAATCGAACCGGACGGGTGGGACAGGACTGGGTTTGTCCATTGCCAGAGGTTTTGTAGAAGCGCACAAAGGAAATATTATGGCTTCTAATAATTCAAATGGTGGTGCACAGTTTATTATTCACATTCCAATTGAAATATCAACTATAAATAGCCTGAACTTAAATACTTAAATCGTAAAAAATATGGATACCATTTTAATTATTGATGATGAAATTCAAATTCGCCGTTTGTTAGAAATTACGCTTTCGGCCAACGGGTACAAAATTGTGGAAGCCGAAAACGGTAAAGATGGCTGTAATTTGGCTGCATCTTTCAATCCTTCGCTCATTATTCTCGATTTGGGTTTACCCGATATGGACGGCATCGATGTGTTGAAAAAGTTGCGTGAATGGTATCAACATCCCATTATCATTCTGTCGGTACGAAAATCGGAGGAGGATATTGTAAAAGCATTAGATCATGGTGCTAACGATTACATTTCAAAGCCTTTCCGTACCGGTGAACTAATGGCGCGTATCCGGGTGGCTATTCGTCAGGGGCAACCTTTCGATCAGGATGTCTGTATGCATTTTGGCAATCTGACCATCGATTTGTCGAAACACATAGCAACTAAAAACAACGAAATTATCAAACTCACTTCCACCGAATTCTCATTGTTGGCTTTAATGCCAAAAACGAAGGTCGCGTGCTGACTCACACCTACATTTTAAAGGAAATTTGGGGCTACGGCTATCTGGAGCAAACACAATACCTGCGTGTTTTTGTGGCACAACTCCGCAAAAAAATTGAAGACAATCCATCGAAACCACGATTGCTAATTACCGAATCGGGCATTGGTTATCGGTTTAACGGAGAGTAAAATTAAGTAGCAAATAAGTGCTATTCGCTTGCTTTTTAACAACAAGTGCTCAATTAAATAAAAATTAACTGCTTTCTTCTTTTCCCACTAATAAATACTTCATACATTTTCTAAACACCTCTTTATAGTACAAAATCAAGTATTTTTCGTCTTTGTTTGATAAAATATAATACAATTTTTTTATATGCAAAAACGATTTTCGGGTGTGGTAGTACCAATGATTACTCCACTAAATACAGATTTTTCGGTTGATATTGAAGCTGTTGAGCGAATTATCTATTTATTTGCTTTAAATGGAGTTCATCCGCTTTTGCTCGGTACTACCGGCGAATCGAGTTCAATCAGCGAGTCGGAAAGTTATAAATTGGTAGAAACTGCCGTTAAAGCCAAAGGCAGAAACCAATGTATTTATGCCGGATTGGTTGGAAATCAGGTGGGTGAATTGGTGAAACGGGGTAACAAATACATTGAATTGGGTGCCGATTGTGTAGTGGCTACTTTGCCTTCGTATTATACATTAACGCCACTTCAAATGGAAATTTTCTACACTCATCTTGCCGAGAATATTACCGGTCCGGTGATGTTGTACAATATTAAAGCCACTACTCAAATGACCATTCCGTTGGAAGTAGTCGAAAGATTAAGTAATCATCCAAATATTAGGGGATTGAAAGATTCCGAACGTGATTTTGACCGTATGAAAAATTGTATCGAAAGCTATAAAAACAATCCCGATTTTTCGTATTTCTGCGGTTGGGGTGCACAATGTTTCGGAAGTTTGCAGTTAGGTGCTGATGGTATTGTACCAAGTACAGGGAATATTGTTCCCGAAATGTATGGAAAATTAATGGACGCAGCATTAACAAAAAACTGGAATGAATGTGCTAATTGGCAGGTGATTACAGATAAAGTTGCCACTATTTATCAAAAAGACAAAACACTTGGACAGTCATTGGCCGCATTGAAAGTGATGATGCATTCGAAAGGAATTTGCAACAAAACAATGATGCCACCTTTAACCGAACTTACTGAAGTTGAAACCGAAACGGTTCTGAATAATTTCATTATTTTTCAAGATACATCGATCTAAAAAACGATTTTAGTTAACACATTAATCAAAATATTTAGCTTTAATTTAAATAAAATTTTTTTGGTAAAAGAAAACTTTAAATCACTTCAAAAAAAAATTCGTTAAATTTAATTTTTACAACTCAAACTCCCTTTTTATTCCCCCTTTTGGGGGTTAGGGGGCAGAAAAATATACTTATGGGAAACTCAATACATTGGATAGATATTGTTATTGTAATTGCTTCGGTAGTTTTTACTATAGGTGTCGGAATTTACTTTGCCAATCGCCAGAAAAGTTCGAAGCATTATTTTGCCGGAAGTGGAAATATTCCTGCCTGGGCAATAGGGATTTCAATTTTTGCAACATTGATCAGCAGTGTTACATTTTTGGCATATCCTGCTGCGGCATACAAATCGAACTGGATTTTACTGGTCCAGGGACTTATGGTTCCGATTGTGCTCATTGGAGTAATATGGATTATTGTACCTTTGTTTCGCAAAGTAATTCGCCTGAGTACTTATGAATATTTTGAAAGACGATTTGGCGTTTTTGCCCGTATGTATAGTTCAGTTGCATTTATCCTAACTCATTTTTCAAAAATGGGAACGGTTTTATATTTGGTCAGTCTTGCCATTGCCAGTCTCACTGGTTTGCCGGTCACCACATTTATTATCCTGCTAAGTATTGCTATTATTTTACTTACTTTGCTGGGCGGAATTGAAGCAGTCATCTGGATGGATGTCATTCAGGGTTTTTTACTTATCGGAGGAGGATTATTGTGTGTCGGAATTCTGCTTTTTGGTTCTCCAAATGGTGCGGGATATATGTTAACCGAAGCGGTGAGCATGAAAAAAATAGATTTCGGACCCTATAATTTCAGTCTGGCTCAACTTACTTTTTGGGTCATGGTAATTAATGGCGCTTTTTATGCGTTGCAAAAATACGGAACTGATCAAACTATTGTTCAACGGTATCTGACCGCAAAAACTGATAAGGATGCAAAAAAGGCTGCTTATATCGGCGTGTTGACAAGTGTGCCTGTTTGGGCACTTTTTATGTTGATAGGTGCATTGTTATTTGTGTTTTATAATACCGGCGGAGCAGTTTTACCCGAAGGAATGAAAGCCGATCAGGTTTTTCCTTATTTTATTGGTACACAATTGCCTGTGGGAGCTGTTGGCTTGGTATTGTCGGCATTGGTTGCAGCAGCCATATCAAGTCTCGATTCGGATATGAACTGTTTGGCAGCCATTGGTGTTGAAGATTTTTATCAGCGTTTTAAACCGAATTGTACCGACAAACAAAGACTCAATATGGGACGCTGGTTGGTTTTTTTGTCGGGAGTTGCCATGACAGGTGTAGCTTTACTATATGCTGCATGGGATGGCGAAGGGGTTTTGGGCGTTGTGTTTGAATTATACGCTATTTTCTCGGCCGGAATCGTTGGAATTTTTCTCTTGGGTTTATTGTCGCGTAGGGCAAACTGGCAAGGTCTTTACATCGGAATTGGAGTTTGTATCGCTTTTACAACTTATGCGGTGCTTACTACAACGGATATTAACGATAAATTAATTTTGGATTTAGGAAAATACAATTTCCCGCATCACAAATATATGTTAGGTGTTTACAGCCATTTAATTGTATTGATTGTTGGATATATTGCCAGCTTATTTTTTAAATCTGAAAAGGTTAATGAAGAATTGACAATTTATGGATATTTTGGGAAGAACAACCCCGATAGCTATCGGGGAAAGAACAAAGAGTAAAGACAAAAAAATGAATTCAATTATATTACAACAACCCGGAAAAATTGTTTTCGGAATAAATGCGTTAGAAAAATTGCCGGAGGATGAACTGATTTTGTCATCTGAAAAAATACTTTTTTTGATTGCTGAACCGGTTCTAAATTTATTGCAACCGATTATTAATCAACTAATTTCAATCGGTAAAATAGTGGAAGTTATTACTTATAATTTCCCCGGAGAACCCACATTTAAACAGTTTGATACATTGCTTGCTCAATCTGTTGAGTTTAATCCTGATTGTGTAATAGGTGTTGGCGGAGGAAGTGTTCTCGATTCGGCTAAGTTGTTGGCTGCCATGACCGGTAACGAGCAACAATATGCTGATGTTGTGGGTGTTGGCTTGCTGAAAAAACGCATGAAAAAGTTGATTTGTATTTCAACCACTTCGGGCACGGGAAGTGAAGTTTCACCCATTGCCATTTTGCTTAATGAAAAAACGGAAGCTAAAAGTGGTATTGTAAGTCCTGCTTTATTGGCCGATGCAGCATACATTGACCCTATTTTAACGGTCGGATTACCACCCAAAATTACTGCCGAAACAACGATGGACGCTTTGTGTCATTGCATTGAAGCCTATACCAATAAATTTGCTCACCCGGCAGTGGATACTTATGCGTTGAAAGGTATTGAACTTATTTCTAAAAATCTTTTAAATGCTTTTAATGATGGAAATGATCTTGAAGCTCGTGCTGCTTTGGCGTTGGGTTCTATGTATGGTGGTTTGTGTTTAGGTCCTGTAAATACGCATGGAGTTCATTGTTTGTCGTACGGATTGGGCGGTAAATTCCATATTTCACACGGATTGGCCAATGCCATTTTATTGCCTGCTGTGCTGCGTTTTAATTTGGAAGCATCGCCCGAAAGACATGCCGAAGTGGCTGTGGCAATGGGTATAGCAAATGAAAAAGACAATAAAGCAACAGCATTAAAAGGCATTGAAAAAATAGAAGAATTATCGTTTGCGTGTGGCATTCCTTCAAGTCTGACAGCTTTAGGAATTGGCGAAAATGATTTACCGGCATTGGCTGATATTGCCATGAATGTGACCCGTTTACTGAAAAATAATCCGAGGGAACTAACGAGGGAAGATGCGATAGGTATTTATAAAACAATAGTATAAATCAGCCCCCAACCCCCTAAAGGGGGCTTTAAGACCAAGTATATATGAATATTACATACAATAAAAATAAGGAAAACAATACTAACTTCACTCCCCCCTTGGGGGGCAGGGGGGCTTTTCCTATCATTGGTATTTCCATGGGTGATCCGGCCGGGATAGGTCCCGAAATTTGCATAAAAGCATTAAGTGAAATTTCAGTTTATGAACGTTGTAAACCAATTGTGGTGGGTGATGCTGAAGTAATGAAACAGGCAGTTTCACTTTTAAATTCAGGCTTGAAGATAAATCCGGTTTCGGATGTTCAATTTGCAAAATTCGAATTTGGAACCGTTGATGTTTTTGATTTGAAAAATGTGGAAATGAGTGAGTTGAAATTGGGAGAAGTTTCGGCAATGGCAGGTAAAGCGGCATTCGAAGCAGTTAAAAAAGTAATTGATTTAGCCTTGGCTAATGAAATTGATGCCACCGTAACCGCCCCGATTAATAAAGAATCCATTCACAAAGCCGGACATAAATTTTCGGGACATACCGAGATTTATGCGCATTTTACCAACACAGCAAAATTTGCCATGCTGTTGGCTGATGAGAATTTACGTGTAATTCATGCCACGACCCATGTTTCGCTTCGTCATGCCTGCGATTTATGCAAAAAGGAGCGCGTTTTGGAAGTTATTTCGTTGCTAAACGATGCTTGTGTTCAGTTTGGAATTGCAAAACCACGCATTGCCGTTGCGGGATTGAATCCACATGCAGGCGAAAACGGATTATTCGGAGACGAAGAAATCAATGAAATTATTCCTGCCATTGAAGAAGCTAATAAATTGGGATTCACGGTTGAAGGACCTGTACCGCCGGACACCATGTTTGTGAAAGCTGTGCAGGGTAAATACGATGGTTGCGTGGCCATGTATCACGATCAGGGACATATTCCGTTCAAACTGGAAGGTTTCAAGTGGGACAACGAAAAGCAAACCATGAAAAGTGTAAAAGGAGTAAACATCACCCTTGGTTTGCCCATCATTCGCACTTCTGTGGATCATGGAACGGCTTTCGAAATTGCAGGACGTGGAATTGCTTCACCCGATGCCATGTTGGTGGCGATTGATTATGCAATTTTGATGGCGGAAAACCACCCCTAACCCCTTCCCGATGGTTCGGGAGGGGAATAAGAATTGGTTAGCGAGGTGAATCGGGATGTCAGAATTCCAACTCTGACAAAAAGATTTCCGAAATTAAGGTGTTTAAACGGATTATTTTACGACAGAATCGGAATTCTGTCATCCTGTACCTCAAAAAGGAATTAAAAACAAGTATTTAAATGAAATTTGAAAGCTATCATAATATAGAAAACAAAGCTAATTTCATCTCCCTCCCGATTCCCGAAAGCTATCGGGACGGGACAGGCAAGGTTGGGGTTCTCATTATTGCTGACGACATTACCGGTGCTGCCGAAATTGCCGGTGTTTGTCTGCGTTATGGACTGAAAGTTTCGTTTGGGATTGATGCTATACCTGCTGATGATACAGATGTTAAGATAATTGCAACCGATAGTCGATCGGCGATTGAAGGTGACGCATTTCAGATATATCAAATAATTGCAAATGAAATTTTTAAAGATTCGAAACCCTTTGTTTTCAAAAAGTGTGATTCGGCTTTGCGTGGTTTTATTCTGACTGAACTATCTGCATTAACGGATGCAAGTGGTTTGCATACAGTTATTTTACAGCCTTCTAATCCTTTGTCCGGTCGAAGTATAAAAAATGGTGAATATTTTATTGGAGATAATAAAATTGAAAATACCGGTTTTTCTTTCGATCCTGATTTTCCAACTTCTGAATCGTCGGTTAAAAATATTTTGCTAAGTCGCTCAACACGTCAAAATACCCTAAAAAAAATTCATTTTGGAAAAATAAATAAAATTTCGGAGCCCGGAGTTTACATTCCTGATTGTTCGTCCATTGAAGATCTAATAAAGAGTATTGAATTAGCTGATAATGAAACGTTAATGTGTGGAAGCGCTGCATTTTTTGAACAAATATTAATCCACAAAGGCTACAAAGCAAATTCAATAGCAAATAATCAAATAAATCTACCGACCGAATTTTTACTTATTTCCGGGAGTACACATCCCGAGAGTAGAATTTTTGTTGAAAAAATGAAGAATAATAATTTTCCGGTCAGAACTTTTCCGGAAAGTTTATTACAAGAGAAAACTGATGAAAAAGATATTGAAGAATGGGTAAATGAATTATCTGAAATTTGGAATAAAAACAATACACTTATTCTAACACCATCAGTCTCCAATATCACGTTCCCTGATAGTTCAACGATACTCAGCGAAAGAATGGCTTTAGTTGTTCAAAAATTACTGGATAATTGTAAAATACGGGAGATTTTATTGTCCGGCGGAGCTACTTCTTACACTTTACTCAAAGAACTTAATTGGAAAACGCTCAAACCAGTACAAGAATTGGCCCCGGGAGTAGTAAGAATGAAAGTTCAGCATACTGAAACTTACCTGACTTTGAAGCCGGGCAGTTATCCCTGGCCGGAAGAGTTTTTAAATGAAAAGTGCTGAATTTTTATTCCGGAATAATAGGGTTTTAAATTTTATATTTCAAACTTCCATTCGGACAAACAGCCACACATTTCAGACATTTTGAACAGGAATAACTTTCACCCGATTTTATTTTATCGGTTTTGTAAAGGCTGTATTTGGCAGGTTCAAGCGTGGAAATGTAACATTCTTTATCGCATTTTCCACAACTAATACAAGAGTCTTTGTTTATTTTTATTTTGAATAGCGACCATTTATTTAAAAGCCCGGAAGCCCAGGCAATAGGGCATCCGAGTTTATGATATTGATACATACTCGAAAATTGGTTTTTCCCGCCGCCTCCCATTATCATTTCCATTAGGAACCCAATCGGACACATCCAACGGCAAAAAACTTTTCCAAATACGACTCCTGTTCCGATACCAAAAAGTACTATATACCAGATATTTATATCGAAATAAATGCTTGATGCATAAACAGCACCACC